>CAZWOY010000115.1:1556-10335 GCA_964635255.1 uncultured bacterium | reverse complement strand
GCGCGCTTCAGCGCGTACCGGGCGCTTCATGCGCGCTGAAGCGCGCACTCAATGTGATTATACCAGCGATTTTAATGTTCCGTGGCGAAGCTCGCTTCATGAGCAATTGCTGTGAAAAAAATTCCACTGGTAGGGCAGGCGTCTCTGCCTGCCTTCTCAACCTTGCATAATCGCATTGGCAGGCAGGGACGCCTGCCTTCTCAACCTTGCTCGGTCGCATTGGCAGGCAGGGACGCCTGCCCTACCAGAGAAGTTAACCAACTCGTTCCCACGCTCCCGCGTGGGAATGCATATTGATCTCTATAGTCAAACATGAATTCGAAACAGACAAACTCATATTTTGCAAATCGAAGTCACTACGAGCCGGCTGCCCTCGCGGTAAATTCTATTTACCCGAAATTAATATTCTATCGATTTGATAACAGACTGCAAAATATAAAATCCAAAAGTGTATTTAATGTTGTAAAACCATACTATTTTGCTTAAAATAAAAGAAAGAAATGCTTAATCTTGATGACTAATGATTCTGGATTAAAGAGTTTTCCTAAATTTCAGGAGGTTTTTCATGTCGGAATACAAGTTTATCCGATTTACAAATGAGAATGGGAGAGCGGATATGGTTTTAAACAGCCCGCCGCTGAATTTGTTAAGTGTCGATATGCTCGAAGAAATCGTGAAGGCTTTGAACGAAATACGCGATGACGACAGTTTGAAAGCGTTGAAAATCAGTGCGGCAGGGAGCATATTCTGCGGTGGCTCTAAGTTAGAGGATCTGACCTCTGATACAATCGGCACAATGATGCCGCTTTATTCGAGATTGTACAACTATCTGAACGATGTGCGCGGATTAACCGTTGCTGTGATACAGGGCGAAGCAATTGGATTCGGCGCGGAATTGGCGGCATTTTGCGATGTTGCGATTGCAGCGGATTCGGCGTTTTTCAGCTTCCCGCAGATTTCAATGGGCTTATTCCCGCCAATCGCTACAGCAATCCTTCCGCGTCTAATCGGTAGAAACAGAACTTTGGACTGGATTGTTTCCGGAAGAAAAATCTCAGCCACCGAAGCCGTTCAATCCAAAATGATAGCGCGCATAGTCCCTGAACTCGTTTTATATGACTATTCCGAAAGATACGTCAGCCGTGTAGCCGGATTCAGCGCCCCAGCCGTCGTTCTCGCCAAAAGAGCGGTTGACAGCGCGCTATACACGCCTGCAATGGAAGCCCTTCGCGCTACCGAATCCACATACATGCTCGACCTGATGAACAGCTTAGATCCTCACGAAGGCATCAAAGCGGCTATCGAAGGTCGCAAGCCCGTGTGGAAAAACAGATAACACAATTCGAATTCTACACGGATGAGAAACGCAACTTGCCGTCAAATCCATTGACGGCAAGTCGATTTCTGAAATGAACCTGCCGCTGGAAACAAATCTGTTCGGAGTTTACATCATTTCCGGCAATACCGAATCCAAAAAACTCCTCCTGTTGAAACGATCGAGCAAATGCCCTTACGCCCCATTGACATGGCAGATTCTATACGGACATTTAGAAGACGGCGAGAATATTATCGACGCCATTTTCAGAGAAATCGAAGAAGAAACGGGAATGAGACGCCTTTCGATATATTCGACCAATGAAATTCTCTCATTCTTTAAAAAAAATTCGGGAACGCTGATCTTTGCCCCGGCTTACATGGCAATCGCTGATTGGGACTCAACAATCAAATTAAATCAGGAACATGTCGATTATCGGTGGGTATCATTAGATAATGCCGAAGATTATCTGATTTGGAATGGACAAAGACGCATCCTGCGAGTGATAAAAGACCTGCTAAGCGGCGACGGCAAAGAAGCGTTAAATCTTTTAAAAGTTAACTATCAGTAAATTCACGCGAGAAATTCGATGACCATCGGAAAAAAACGAGTCTTCTCAGGCATTCAACCTACTGGGAATATCCATATTGGCAATTATCTGGGAGCGATAAAGAACTGGGTCGCTTCTCAGGCAATCTACGATAACATCTTTTGCATTGTCGATCTACACGCAATCACAGCGCCGCACGATCCAAAGCGGTTGAAAGCCAAAACGCGCGAACTCGCAGGCATTCTGCTTGCCGCCGGCATCGACCTGGAAAAGTCCGCATTGTTTATCCAATCGCACGTGGTCGAACATGCGGAATTGGCTTGGATTCTAAACTGCCACACTCCGCTCGGATGGATGGAGCGAATGACGCAGTTTAAGGAAAAATCCGCTAAGCAGAAAGAACGTTCAAGCCTGGGTCTGTTGGCGTATCCGTCTCTCATGGCGGCGGACATAATCCTGTACGACGCCCACGGCGTTCCGGTGGGCGAAGATCAAAAGCAGCACGTCGAACTGACTCGCGACATTGCGCAGCGTTTCAATTCGCTATACGGAGAAACCTTCGTTCTGCCTGAAGCGATCATCCCGAAAGAAGGCGCACGAATAATGGGTCTCGACGATCCGACCAAAAAAATGAGCAAGAGCGAGGACGGCAAGGGACACGCCCTCTGCCTTCTGGATCCGCCCGACGTCATTAGGAAAAATATCAAACGCGCAACTACGGATTCGCAGCGAGATATCGTCTTTAATGAAAACCGTCCCGCGATTTTTAATCTCTTAACCATTTACCAACTCTTTACGCAAAAATCCAAATCGGAGATCGAGGCTCATTTTGAAGGCAAAGGCTACGGCGATCTGAAAAAAGAGCTGGCTGACGCGGTTATCGCCGGCGTCGAACCGCTGCAGAAGCGATACGATGAGATCACAGCAGATCCTGGTTATCTGGATCGCTTACTCGAACAAGGCGCAGATAAAATACGTCCGATCGCGCAGGCAACGATGAAACGCGTGAAAGAAAAAGTAGGACTGGGTTAATCATAGTGAAATTGGAATCTGAAACGATTTGACTTTTTTACACACACTATTCCTGCCGCTCTTAGCCGCAGCCTCGATACCGGTCTTGCTCCATCTGCTGAGCCGGATGAGACTGCCGGTTGTATCGTTCAGCACGCTCGAATTTCTGAAGCGGCTCCAAAAGAAAAAGGCTCGCCGGGTCAAACTGAAGCAGTTGATCTTACTGATAATCAGGACTTTGGCAATTATCTTTCTGGTTTTCACGTTTGCTCGACCCGCTCTGAGGTCAAACGCCGGCGGCGCAGCCGGAACCGAGGTTGAAATACTCCTTTTAGTCGATGACGGTTTAAACACAGCCAGCGAAACTCGAGACGGTCAAAACATCCGGTTGGTTTCCCATGCCGCTGCAAGGATTTTAGAGGTCGGCGGCTCGACCGATCAGGCTTCCTACATCCCGCTCTCGCATCCGATGAAACGGCTTACCGTCGGCTCGGGACAGTTCGATTTCATCAGGGACAGGCTGTCCAATTTAACCCCGTCCTACTGGGCGCCAAGATTTATAGACGCCAGGTCCGAATCGGATTCCGTTCTGTCCCAAACGGTGCGCTTTAACCGGGAAATCTATTTCATAAGCAATTTCTATTCACCGGATTGGGATTCCATCGATTGGAACGAACCTGGGGAAACTGAACGCCGCTTTTTAGTAACGGTGGGTCCGGATAACATTCCCAACTATTCGGTTGAAAACGTAGAAATCAAAAGCGCCATCATCCAGAAAAACAGCCCGATAGAAATCGACGCCCTGTTTCATAACCATTCAGACCGGGCGGTCAACGACGCCCTCGTCAGCGTCTATCTGGAAGGAGAACGCATCGCACAGGCGTCTATCGACGTCCCGCCAAACGGAAGGATCACAAAATCCTTCACAATTTTTTCCGAAAAACCGGGCAATTTAGCCGGATTCGTAAAATGGGAAGACTCCGACGATTTTCAAATCGACAACCGCAGATGGTTTATTCTGAATATCCCGGCACAAGAAAAAATACTGACAGTCGTTTCCGATCCGGAAATAAAATCCGTCTTAACCGCAGTATTCAACAGTCTCGACGCAGAATTTATCGACGTAGCCTTCGAAGACGCGGACGCCTGGGAAACAAAACCGATATCCGGCTACGACGCGGTTATACTAACCGACGTAAAACGCGTTTCCGCCGGAGCTTCCGAGAGACTTGCCGAATTCGTACAGCAAGGAGGAGGCTTAATCCTGTTTCAGAATCTTGAAGCCGATTTAGCCGGATTAAGCCGCGGATTATGGGATAAATTAGGCTTTTCGGGAGCAAAAGGCGTTATCGAAGGCGGTTCGGTATCATGGGGAAAACTTGACCTCGATCATCCACTGTTCACGGGCATGTTCGAAAAGAACGCCAATCCGCGTTCGCCTCATTTCAGTTTTGCGCTCAACCTCGCAACCGGGAAAGACGACCAGGCAATCATTCCCTTTTCAAACGGAAGCCCGTTCCTGATCGAAAGAAAAGTCAACAACGGCAGAGCGCTTCTCTATTCGGTTTCCTTGAAATCCAGCGTGAGCGATTTTATTTTTACCGGCATTTTCGCGCCTCTGATCATACGCTCCGCCGGATATGTATCGAGCAGCGCCGGTGACAGGTCATTCGAGTGGGAAACCGGGAAAAACTACGACGTAGTCCTGCCCTTAACCGACGTCCGGACGGTAAGTCTAATAAAACCGGACCGGGAAACCATCGAATTGTCTCCCCGGCCTATCATCGGCGGCGTTGAATATTCGATCGACGAAATAACGCTGCCGGGAATTTACGAATTCAGAAGAAACGATAAAACATTAGCCCGGTACGCCGCCAACGTCCCGATTGACCAATCCGAACTTATGCGCAGGGATATGGATTTAGTATCCGAAAGGTTAAGCGCGTCCGAAATCTTCCAGCCAAAGGATGAAAACATTTCCGACCGGATCTTATCAGCCCGTTTCGGAACCGAGCTATGGCTTCCCTTAGCTCTGATTTTCGCCATCCTTCTGCTCGCTGAATCCCTGCTCGGAAAAACCTGGAACAAAAACGATTAATGATTATTAAACAACTCGTAGCCATGCTGAAGCATGGGTACCCAAACTTTCTTACTTTCTCACTTTCTTACTTGCTCACTCTTCAACCAATGACTTTGTTTTCTCCATCCTCATCCTTATACTGTATTTAACAAACACAATTTAAAAGCCATCGATGTACGAAGTAAAAGCTAAAAAACGTTCCGCAGAAAAAGTCGTCGTTGCCGGCATACATAAGCGCGGCGCCACATCCTGGGAAGTAAACGACAACCTGGATGAACTTGAACAGCTTGTCCATACCGCCGGCGGGGTTGCCGAAGACCGCGTCGTGCAGGACCGGGGCGCGCCCAACGCCGCGACATTGGTCAGCAAAGGTAAAGTGGAAGAAATCAAGAATATAGTCATCTCCGCCGAGATCGATCTGGTCGTCTTCGACGACGACCTCTCGCCGGCGCAGGTGCGAAATCTGGAAAAGCGGCTCGAATGCAAAGTCATCGACCGGTCGGGTTTGATTCTCGATATATTCGCAAAAAGGGCGCAATCGAAAGAAGCCCGCATTCAGGTAGAACTGGCGCAGCTGCAATACCTGCTTCCTCGTCTGACGCGCCAATGGCAGCACCTGTCCCGCCAAGTCGGCGGCATAGGCACCCGCGGACCGGGCGAAACCCAGCTCGAGGTCGATCGCAGAATCATCAGCGAACGCATCGCCAATCTGAAACGCCAGCTCCAAAAAGTCGAACGCTCCCGCTCAACCCGCCGCAAACGCCGTCAAGACCTCTTCAAGGTCGCCCTTGTCGGATATACGAATGCAGGCAAATCAACCGTTCTGAACGCCTTAACTAAATCAACCGTCTTCGTAGAGGATTTGCTTTTCGCGACCCTCGATCCCACGGTGAGAGCCATGCGCCTCCCCACCGGCAAAAGAGCGCTGCTGATCGATACGGTCGGCTTCATCCGCAAACTGCCGGTAAGTTTGTTCGAAAGTTTCCGCAGCACGCTCGAAGAGACGTTAACCGCGGAATTATTGGTCAATATCGTCGATCTGTCGCACCCGCACTGGGAGGAACATTTATCGCGCACCGATGAAATCATCCGCGACCTGAACCTCCACGACACGCCGCAGATTCTGGTCTTCAACAAAGTCGATCTGGTCGATGATCCCGTACTGCTGGAGGGCTTAAACAGACAGTTTCCCGAAGCTCTTTTCATAAGCGCCCTGCGCGGCGTCCGTCTGTGGGAGCTCCCCCAAAAAATAGCCGAATTCGCCGAAATAAAATGGTCGCATGGCAGAAAAGCCTTCAGCCCCGAAAAAACAGATGAGCTGCAGGAATTTGAGAAAGACGTAAAGGTATTGGGCAGGACGTTCAAGGATGGAAATATAATCGTGGAATTTTTAGCGCCGGTGAATAAAGACGCCGATGAAGCAGACTCAGATTAAGTATTCATTTCCAACATCCCTTCGGCGTTGCTATTCTTTGAAGTATATATACTTCAAAGAATGGTAGTAAAAAAGGCTTAACGCTACACGTAATATTAGTTTATAACGGTACATATCGATTTATTTTCACTAATTAAGATATGGATATAAGAAGTATATATACTTCTTATATCAGTAATTCAAATAATTTGTTACATGAATTGCTTGTAAAGCCAATAAGATTTATATATACTATATCTTAGCCGGTAAACTTTGGGGACATAAGAAATGGGGCGATTAACCAGATTAGCGTTAGCTAAATCTGACATAGTAAAGACATTTGCCCAAAATCGGCAAACAGTTTTCAGAAGAAAAGATATTGCCGAAATAGTCGATAAAAACCGTGATTTCTGGCGCTTGGCTCACTCGATGAATTTGTCCGCCTTCATTAACTTCATGTTAGATAAGACTAAGTTGAAAAAATATGTTTTTCAATTTAGTCATAGAAAAGAAACTCTTTACGCTTGGGGCGATGTATCCCTTTACAAAATAATACAATCGATTAAACCAAACTCATTCTTTTCCCACTATACCGCGATATTTTTTCATGATCTCACAGAGCAATCGCCAAAGACAATCTATTTAAACCAGGAACAGCCGCCAAAAAAAAATAAACCAGACCATTTAGAGCAAAAAGATATCGACAAAGCATTTGGAAGCAAGGTTAGAGTATCGAATAATATCGCTGTATTTCAAGACTACAAAATTGTCTTGCTTAGTGGTAAATATACAAACCGAACCGGCGTTGATTATTTTACTTTCGAAGACAATGAAAAAATCGACATTACTAATCTTGAAAGAACTTTGATCGACGCTACAATCAGACCGGTATATTCCGGTGGAATCTACGAAGTCCTGAAAGCTTATGAAATGGCGTCAGATCGAGTGTCTGTGAACAGATTAGCCGCTCTTCTAAAAAAGATAGATTATATTTATCCTTATCATCAAGCTATAGGATTCTATCTTGAGAGATCAGAAAGTTATACTGAGTCGCAAATAAGTTTGTTCAGGAAATTTGAAATTAATTATGATTTTTATCTTGTACACAATATGAAAGAAATGGAATATTCTAAAAAATGGCGTCTATTTTACCCAAAGGGATTCTAATTTTTCTGTTCTATCGATTAGAAAGTCAAAATAATAATCAAAATCCTTCAGAGTTACATTTGGCTTAAGAGTGTCTTTCAAAGAATCGAAACCCTGCCTGTGAAATTCCCTGTAATCGGAAATGCATCCAATTAGGTCAAGTGGAACGCGTTTTGCCGCAAATATTTTTGTTATCAGATTGTGGTTTTTTATATCGGTAAAGTCAATTTCGTAATGTTTCTGAACTGTGTAAATATCGAAAAAATCTCTTGGTCGCGGCACGGGATAAACTTTTACGATTTTTCTATATTCACTCGTCTGCTGACAAATCGCTCTTATCTTTTCGAAAACTATCTATGCGGGCGTATAAACGTAGATTGTATAGTTATCCAGTTCGAGATCGTTTTTTTCTTTACAATATTCGTGTTTGCTTATTTCGATTCTAAAAGTTTTCTTTTGATTAAATCCTATCACAGTTGCGTTTCTTCTTAATAAATCCAGTCTTTCTGAATACTTAGGGAAATTAGAGGATTCAATCACTTTAAATTCGATAAGGTAGCCTCCCCAAAAATCACTCATTTCCTTTTTCTGCCGTTTTGGTTTTTCATTAAATTTGATATCGAACGCCTCATACCCCTCAAGTCTAAACGTACTAATCAGCGATCTATCGATTCTCGATTTTATATTGCTTAATTCTCCCTTAGGAAATTGCCGTTCTATCGAAAAATCCAGATCGATTGACGCTCGATCTGCAATTTTATAAACAATGTCTAAAGCGTTGCCACCCTTTAAGACAAGCTTTTCCATCAAATAATCATCGGAAAACATCGCAATAATAGCTGTCTTTTTTATATGTTCCAGTTTCTTTAAATCCAAATTCAACTCAAATTGATTATCGACCGCGATGCTCCAATATCATTTTCGATCCATCCGCCCTACCCATCCTGTAAATCCGGTCCATCCACGTTAACCTAACTCTTCCGATTCATTAAAAACGCCTCCACAAACATATCGAGATCCCCATCCAAAACCGCCTCCGTATTCGACGTCTCGACATTTGTCCGCAAATCCTTGACCATTTTGTATGGATGCAATACATAGCTGCGGATCTGCGAACCCCAGGCGATTTCGCTCTTCTGGGCTTCGATCTTGTCGCGCTCCTTTTCCTCTTTCTCGCGCTTAAGTTTAAGCAGTCTCGCCATCAGAAACCTCATCGCCGAATCACGATTGCGATGCTGGGAGCGTTCCGATTGACAGGTAACG
>CAZWOY010000115.1:0-1546 GCA_964635255.1 uncultured bacterium | reverse complement strand
TCAGGGTTTCGGAAGACAATGCCGGTCGGTTCGTGAGTTATCCTGACGGCGGAATCGGTTTTGTTCACATGCTGTCCGCCGGCGCCGGAGGAACGATAGGTGTCGATGCGCAGTTCGTTCGGATTTATCCCGATTTCGCTCGATTCCTCGACTTCGGGATAGACGAACACTGAGGCAAAACTGGTGTGCCTCCGGCTTGAAGCGTCGAACGGCGATATCCGCACCAGCCGGTGAACGCCGGATTCGGCTTTCAGCCTTCCGTAAGCGTAATCGCCCACAACCTCGATCGTCGCGCTCTTGATTCCAGCCAAATCCCCTGGCTGCAAATCGATGACCTCGCTTTTATACCCACGCCTTTCAACGTACCTGAGGTACATCCGCAGCAGCATGGCGGCCCAATCGGTCGATTCCGTCCCGCCTGCGCCCGGATGAATCGTCAAGATTGCATTGCGCTCATCGTCCGGTCCGCTCATCATCCGCTGAAACTCCCATTCGTCAAGCTGCTTCTCCAAACGGTCGATTTCAGCCTGCAGCTCCTCCCATTCAGGACCGGCTTCTTCCTCTAAAAGATCGGTAAGTTCCTCCAGATCTTCTAAATCTTTCGATGTTTTTTTGAATTTTTCTATCGGCTCGGTCAGGCGCGAGATGCGCTGCGTAACTTTCCGAGCCTCGTCGGGATCGTCCCACAGGTCCTGCGAGGACGATCGTTCGGTTAGTTCGGCGAGCTCGGTTTGTTTCGATTCGAGGTCAAAGAGACCCCCTGAGCAGCTCCAGCCGCTCTTTAAGTTCTTCTATTTTCATAGCTTATATTATTGAAAGTTTAAAATGGAACGGTTGCTGGCAAAGCAAAACTTATTCGCCGCCCGGCTGAAATCCAAAATTCTTCTGCTCATCCTTGCCGGTGGCGGTCTTAATTTCACCAAACCGATCTTCAAATTTTTTAATGTTGTCTTCTAAAGCCTTAAGCAACCCTTTCGCATGCTGAGGCGTCAAAATAATCCTCGCCTGAACGGACGCCTTAGGCAATCCCGGCAGCATCCTCGTAAAATCCAGAATAAATTCCGCCCCTGAATGCGAGATAAGAGCGAGATTAGCGTATATCCCCTGCCCGACTTTCTCGTCAAGCTGAACTTGAACTTGCTTCCCTTGCGGAGCTGACTGATTCATTGGTTCTCCGTTTTGTTTGGTTAAAGCTTATAATGTAAGAAGAAAAACAAATTGAAACAAGGATGGACATTGCAATCAAATTTTCTTGGAAAGTTGGCTTATGCTAAAATTTTCGCTTAAATTTGGATTAGCGCGTAAAAAAGCCCTCACTTTGTCATTCCTGCAAAGGTGGAAATTGGCAGGTGAGCGTTTCTTAGACACGAATAAAATCTGCATCGCAATATCTTTGATTTAAGAGATAATTGAAATTAAAACCGAAAATTTCAACTCGCTTCAATCACTGATTATCGGTATCCCACTTACTTTTATTCTACCTTTTGCTAATCTTTGAAAATGTCTAATATTATTAGTAATCAATTCATCGGCTCCGTGTATGATC
>CAZWOY010000114.1:7069-10353 GCA_964635255.1 uncultured bacterium | reverse complement strand
TCACCCTCCGAATTTGCCCGTACAGCGTAGTATCTACGTTCAGGATCTTCCGCATGATTGTATCCGCCGAAAACAAATCCGCTGTCCGGTAATTGTGCTACTGCTATAATGGAATGATTTCCATCTACTCCATAATTCCTCCGCCACTCTAAATCGCCATTGGAATCAACTTTTACAGAATATCCGCTCGAATACACATAAATACCTCTTTCATCGGTCGTATAATGAGTGCCGGTAATTATATATTTTCCATCATAAGTAGGTTCAAAGTCAATGCAATAGACTTTTTCTGCGAAATTGTAATGCCTGCGCCAAATCAGTTCGCCTTCGTCATCGGTTTTGATCAATAATAAATCCTGGCGGTTTTCCGGTGAAGGTCCATGACCTGAAATAAGAAAAGTACTATCGGTAAGAGCAATTATTTTTTTTAATCTGATTATTCCTTCATGTTGGCGCGACCATTCCATTTCACCGTGTTCATTTGCTTTCATCATAAAACCATCATTACCAACTAAAATATATCCATTGTCAACTGTTTGTACAGCCGACCAAGCGGCCGAATTATCCAAATTCCAATAGCGTAGCCATTCTTGATTACCTGATGAATCAGTTTTTATGAGACAGAATAAATAACTAGGAAGATCTAAATGATAGCCATTATACGCACCTACTAAGGCAAATCCTCGATCCCTGGTTTGAATCATATCTGTAAAATGATCGTAAGCCCGGCCACCATATATTCTAGTCCATAAAGAATCTGGTTGGGCAATCGCAATTGTATTACTAATTAAAAGAATACTTACCATTATGATTATAATTAAACAAGGATTTCCTAATGGTAGGTATTTTGAAAAATTTTTTACTGACATGTTTAATCCTAACATGATTTTGTATCCGGTTTTGTTTTAAGTATTCATTTAACATATACCTGGGCGCCCCAGTTATTTGAGACGCCCAAGCAATATAATTTTAATGAAATCAGCGAATTAACATCAGCTTAACCGCTCTATTCTGTCCGACAGCGTTCACACGGCAATAATAAACGCCTGACGGCGCATTCATTCCATCCCACGTGATTTTATGCTGACCGGCAGTAAGTTTTTGATCGACGAGATTATCGATCCGCCTGCCATTAGCATCGTAGATATCGACTATGACTTTTCCAGCTTCGGGAAGTTCGTAGCGGATGATCGACGAGGAATTAAACGGGTTTGGATAAGCGCTTAACAAAGCAAAACCCGCCGCCGCAATCTCCCCTCTGCTTCCGGTCGAGGCGGGGTCTTGGAAGAAACTGTGCGCGCCTATGTCCGCCCTCGAGCCGTCGGGATCGCGGGGGGAATTGGGGCTGCCGGCGTCTATGCAGGGGGAATCTGCAAGCAGATGATAGTCGCCGCGGTCGAAATTCCGGAACAGAGGATCGGCGGAAATCGAACCTGCGCCCGCCTCGCAATCGACGAAGTCATCGTTGGAATTGCCATAGACGTCGTTGTACCGCATTACCGGCGTCTCATAGTAATTGTTGACTATGCCGTCGCGGTTAAAGGCGGCGATGTTGTTTTCTATCGTCAGTCCCGCAAAGCTCCTGATACGGACGCCGTAAAAACGGGATTTGACGAAGGTGTTGTTGGCGACCAGCCCATTGTCGAACCTGCCGGAGAGTTCCATACCGGCTTCGAAAATGCTGCGTTCGACGCGTAAAACGTCGGAACTGGCAAAGGACGCTGCGGCTGCGAAGAAACAACTGTCCACCCGCGTCGAACCCGTCCACCTTGAAGTTCCGCCGAATGTGCAGTTCAGGGCTGCGACCTCCATACCGCCGAAATTCGTCTCCACTCCTTCCTCGAAAATCACGTGCCGCATTCTGATGTACGTCCGGGGACCCGCCCGGAATACAGGCTGCATGTTGAGATTTTCAGGATAGATGCGAACCGGCTGTTCCGGCGTTCCCTCGATTATGAGCGAATCGTTGACCGTTATCGGCTGGAAACCGCGCAGTTTCATTTCAGCCCCTGGCTCGACCGTTAAAACATCGACCACCGCCCGGTCGATCAAAAAGAAAGGATGACGATCGTCCAAATTGAGCCGCTCGTAATTCCCATTGACATGAGGATCTGCGCCCGGTTCGAATCCCGGCGGCAGGAGCCGGTCGTTCTGAGCGAAGCGGTAATCGTAATTGCGGCTGAATCGGTATCCCGTTCCCTGATGATTGGAGCGATGGACGTAGCCGCGGGTGTACTGTGCAAGCGACCCTTTGAGAATAATCCAGCCTCTTTCGTCAGGTGTTGGACCCTGATAATCGTCGCCGCGATCGTTCTGATGCTCGAACGTAAACGAACCTCGCAGCGCAATCAAAGCGCCGTTTATCACTATCGAATGCCGGTCGAAATCGTCTTCGTCTTCGTTAAAGCCGTCGGCTCTGCCGTTGGCTTCGGTGTCTTTAACGATGATATTCCGCTGCGCAACCAGCGCCAGCGAATGCTGCATCTCGTCTTCGTCGAATCCGCCGGTTAGCTCATGGGCGCCCAGATAGCGGACGTTGTCCAGCAAGCCGATATCCCGGCTCGAATAGACCGTAACATTGCCGGCTAAGATTCCGGAAACTTCGATTTCGCCGTCCACGTAGATAATATGCCGGCCGGCTTCGAGATGCGCGAACAGTTCTTCCTCGTCCGGATCGCCGATGGGATATTGGTAAATATCGATTCCATCTTCGCCGTCGAAGTGAATCCTGGCAACCATTCTCCCGTTCTCATCTTCGACTCGCGCATCCGCCAGACGCCTCAGATGTTCCAGTTCTTCAGGAAATTCGATCAGGGGCGCGTTAAAGATCGGATCAAACTCGAAATGCGGATTGGCTTGATCCTCGATAAAATGATCCTGCGATGTGATCACGCGGTCGTAGAAATGCGGCGAAAACCGTATTGCTATCAAATCGTTCGATCTTACCGGTCCCCACAACGTATCGGGCGTCCAGAACGGCAGAGGCACGCGTTGTTCGGGACTTTCCGAATTCGTCAGATGCAGATAATCGATCAGCGGCGACGAATTCGACTCGCCTGTAATCAAACACAAACAGAGAACGACCAGAATGAAACGTAAGTATTTTTCAAACATATTTATTTCTCTCGATTAAAATTATCCGGGAAATTGGATTTCCTTTGCAGTCGATCCCGCCCGCCAGAGTGTCCGAAAAACACAGCAGAGAGCTTGCAGCAGAGAGCTTGCAGCAGAGAGCTTGCAGACGCCCTCGTCTGCAATCATAACCGTTTCTTACTGCGCAAAGC
>CAZWOY010000114.1:0-6969 GCA_964635255.1 uncultured bacterium | reverse complement strand
CAGACGCCCTCGTCTGCAAGCATAACCGTTTCTTACTGCGCAAAGTCAACTTGCAGACGAGGGCGTCTGCAAGCTCTCGTACCCTAAATTTCGGACAATCTGCTACGCGAGTAGGACTGCCTTCTAAATTCCTGGACACTCTGACAGGCTGGAATCACCTGCCATCACACTGTATATCGGACTCAAATCCCAAGCGCGTTAAAGCGCGCACTCAAGGAATAAGCCCTTCGACGAATTTAAACAGTTTTAATCGTCGATGCGTGAGAAATAAATATACTTCGGCTCTGCCTGTACGAAATCATATCCATCGACCGCCGCCCGGATGGTGACCATTTTTTCAATATCGAACGGATCGATGAAGATATCTTCCTCTTCGGATAATAGATAAACGGTAGCCTGCCCGGGTGCTTCATCGTTCTGCCTGTCAACAACGCCGGTATATTTGCGCGCCGGTTCCGGGAAGAATTGGATGAACTCGTCGTTGGAAAAATCCCTCCAGTAGAACCATGAATGAGTGCTTGTAAACACAACAGGCGCATTGTTGATGAGAATGCCGTGACCGTCCTTGACCGTCGCCCAGCACCTGACTACCGCGTCGGGATTGTCCTCGTTGAACTGCCAGTTTTGCGGATCGACGTTCAGCGAAATTTCGCCTCTTTGCAGCGGCAGAATATGTTCGCGGCTTCCCTGTATCTGACCTTGCTGAGTGTGTATTTCAGCTGATATCGTGATCGGATCGAACGTGTTGACGCTTTGATAGACCAAATCCGCAAACGCTAAGCCTGATACAGCTTCTCCGGCTCTATTTTCGCCGCCGGTCGCGCTTATGCTGATATTGGCGATTTCAGGATCGACGGTGAATACGACCGGGATGCCGTCCGAAACCGGATTGCGATGGATATCCCAGACTCTCGCCGAGACTTCGACAATCCAGGCTCCTCCGCCCGCTTCGTAGCCTCGGTCGTTGACGTCGATATCAAGTTGGAAGGGCGGTCCGCTGATTACGGCGACTTTGGAAACTATCGAGGCTACGACATTGTTATCGTCGTCCCTCGTACTGATCCGAATCAACTTAGCGCCGATCATCGTTCCGGCGTTCAACCCGGCGACGGCGACGCCATCGACCGTTTCGACGCGTTCATTCTGGTCTTCGCCGTTCAGGATGCAGCCTTCGGGCGGGTTGGGTTCGTTAATAATCTCGAAATCGACGTTGTATTCTTCCGTCACCGGCTGTCCGATTCCGTTGCAGACCGTCGCAGTAATGACGGCAGTTTCGACGCCACCGACGCCTCGAACCGAGATAAAGGACGGTTCGACTTCGACTTGAATATAGATCGGTTTGGCGGGATCGAGAACGCACACTCGTCCGCCGCCGGTGATAGGACCGTCAACGCTTTGGATGGTGGCGCCGATCTCGGCGATACCGATTGCGTCTCCGGGAATAAACCGTGCAGTGGCGCTTCCGTTCTCGCCGGTTAAAGCGGTTTCTTCGATTTCGCCGATCGACGTGGAAAAGCGCACTTCATGACCGGCTCCTAAAGGATGGTCATTTGCGTCCAAAGCCTGCGCGGTAATTATGGCTGCAGCGCCGGGCGCATTAACCAGAACGCTGTCCGGATCGGCATTGACAATCAGCTTAGCCGCTTGAGTTTCCGCCGGCGCTTCCGTGGGCGATTTACCCATATCGCAGCTAACGAAAACAAATGAAAGGGTTAAAAGAACAACAACTACTCTAAACATGTTACACCTCCCTGAGGATTGATGAATGTTTCAGCCTTATGGCTGAATCGATTGATAGTTACAGATATTTCAAGTATTAGCTCGCTAAATAATGGATTAAGGGTTAACGAAAAAGACAGAAACCAGCGATTGACGCCTATATTTTGACGGTTTAAATCGTAATATAGTAATTCTTAAATGCGAAATCAAGATTCAAACGCAGTTTATAAAAAATATTTTAAGTGATATTAACGAGTTAATGTTACGTTTGTTATTTAAATCGAATAATATAACTGCACAATCCTCCCTTTTATTGAAGGAAGGGACAAAGGGGGCGCAGCAAGCCGTCCCAATGTCACCTCAACAATAAAACCTTCCGATTCACATCGACCCCGAAAACGGTTCTCATTCTAACCAGATAAACCCCCGTAGGATAACCTTCGCCATCCCAGAAAACAGTACAATGCCCCGCCGCTTTCCTGCCCTCTTCCAGCGTCGCGATCAATTTTCCGGAAATGTCATAAACGCTGACGTTCACACTGCCGGCTTTGTGCAGCCCATAAGTGAACCGAATGGAATTGTTAAACGGATTCGGACATCCTGCGGACAGGCAATCGGCTTCAGGAACAAAAACATTGGGACTCGCTTTTACTGCGGCAGGATCGTACGCATATAAATTCAAAACCGAAAATCCATCGACCTCAAATTCCAATCCACCGCGAATTAGTTCGATCTGAGCGGGATACTCTTCATCCGCCTGATAATCCCAAACGCGGATTCCGATCGATTCGCCGTCCCGGAAGCCTTCGACAGGATGAGTTCTCGGATCGACGCCCCAGGCTGACAGTTCCACAGCCTCATCCGCCGCATAAATCACCGCCCCCGCTAGTCTTTCGTCAGTTGTGAAGGCTCCGATTTCCCAGCCTGTCGGAACCGCCTGATCGTGAAAGGTCAATTGCGCTATTTGCAGGCGGTGGCGTGAGTCCGTCTCTTCGAAATCCACAAAATGCCTCAGAGCGGGACCTTCATCCGGGTCGATTAAGTGAAGATCGATCGGAACTGCAATATCATCATTTTTCGGATCATTTGACAATATATGAAATCCGGCGCTGTAATCCCCAGCGTTAAGCTCTTCGGCGTCGATAGTCATGATAATGATCTCGTCGTCCCCTTCTTCCGTTTCGCCTTCCTCGGGATTCCAGCTTAGCCAGTTATCAACATCATCAAGATATTCGACCTCAGTCTCCCAGAAAAGCGGTCCTTCCCCTTACTTATGTCTTTGAATCTGTGGGAAAGGCGAGTAAGTGTTGAATGGTGGATTGGATGTTCTGATGGAGATTTAATAACAGAGTCAAACCAGAGGTGGGTTTTCACTATACCTGAGATATCTTCAGTTTTTGTTCGAGAACCACTTCCGCTTCAGTATTCATTTGGACCTGTTTATCCAAATCCATTTAATCCAACCACAAGCATTGACTTTACAATAGCTGAAGCTGGATTTGTTTCGATTTCCGTTTGGAATGCAGCAGGAAGAAACATCGAAACGATTCTTTCAAGGCATTTACCTACAGGTTCACACAGCACTAATTGGGATGCCCAGAATGAACCTACCGGGATATATATTTATATCCTGAAAACTGATAAGTTTAGTTTAGTTACAAAAAGAGTTTTATTCGCTAAGATTAATTCTATTAGTTTAAAACTCAAGATTTTTATACCAAATCGTCGTAGAATGGGTATTGTAAAAACTATATCTCTTACGAATGGTTATTATCCGAAATTTTGTTTTTATTAATGGTTTTGAGCAGCCAACCTCAATTTTTCCAGTGTTACATCATCAGGCAGTTGTGTTGATTTCAGACCGTTCTCATTCTGGAATTGAAGCAGAGCCGCTCTGGTTTTTACCCCGAATACATAATCGATCTCATCATTAAAGATGCCGATTTTCTCTAATAATTGCTGAGCTTCTGCGACTCGTTTGTTGCTGCCGCTTTGCTCCCAGGCATAGCTTCGAGTTTTTATGGGATAAATCGGGTCACCTGTAAACCACCTACGGATTAAAGAATTATCTAATTTTGCCGCGTGTATCAGCTCAGGTTTCATCCAGTTTTTGATATATTCTTCAGCATCATTATAAGAAACATAAGTACCACCAGGTGTTGGACCCGCATGATTTAAGGTCATTTGACCATTACGATCATAGATCAGGAATAATACATGTCCCCAGCCCTTGCTTAATCCGATAAAATACACTCCATAACCTTCAGATTCGATAAAAGATTTGAGGTTCTCCCATGTTTCAAGATTTTCTGAATATTTGCAGGAATAAGACCAGACCATCTCATCATTAGCTAACTGTGCCATATGCATACCGTCAGCCTTTGAAATCTTAAATCCAAGAGCTTCCATAATTTTCTGCAAATACCAACCGCAGGCAATTGGATTCTGCTGAGGAACTTTCGAAATCCCGTTAAAATCCCAGTCACCACCTGCCCAGACAGGAAATAATAAGTATTGTGCTGCCATTTCAATAAAATGTTTTGCATTTAAAATCAGGTTTGTGCGTTCTTTTGAATCCGGTGGACTTGAATTATACAGCTCCCTAAAATGATCTCTATACGATTCAATTTCAGTCAAGATATCGTTGTATTTTAGTGCAATACTTTTTTTCTGATCTTCAAGCTTAAATGGATCACTCTCAATGTTTGTAATCTGATCATAATTCAAAGCGAGTCCTTTCCCGCGCATCTCTTCCAGCCACCAGCTATATGGCAGAATCTCCACTGACTGTAAAATCGCAACGAATTCAGGCTGCAGCACAGGGAACAGTTCTTCAGGAACACCGAGAAGCAGCTGGTAGCATATTCCTCCATTTGTTGACAGAAAATTGTACATGCTATAAGAATCCTCAGAATTAGTAGGTTTGAGTTTGAATACAATTGAATTAGGAGTTGTAAAGTACCCGCTTTCTGTACCTAGAACTGAATCTATTTCAATTGCTGCCCCTGCGCTGCTTATTACGTTATCTGCAAAATCCATCAGGTCAGTTGTCTCTGGAGAACGTAATAAAAGCAAGGCTAATTCCGCCTGTACCAGCCGGCCTTTAGAATCTTGTAATTCTTTTCTTTTAGCAGTTAAGCATCCCGCTCCTTCCTCTGAAGATTCCTCAAATGTAGATAATTCCCAGTTATCGTTTACCTGGAAAGCAATGCCCCATTGCTCTTGCTTAACTCTCTGTAACTGATTCTGCTGACTGTATAGTTTATTCACTGCCATTAAGCACAAAATGAATAAAACTGAATTGGCGAATAAGAGATGTTTTGTTTTGTTCATTTCTTACTTACCCCAATGATATTCGGAATTTCCCAAGCGCGCATATTGTCATCATTCTCAAAGAAAACTGATTCATAACTTCCAAATAAATCAAGTTTTGTGTTTTTATAATCAATATACAACTGTGCTTCAGGTCCGCCCTCTAAATGTTGAGCGCACTGCAATCCTATAGGTTGCGAGATCAGGATGTCGTTAAACTTTGGCATAGTGAAAGGTGCTCTACAAAAAATAAAAAGAGCTCGACCTTTATTGTCTTCGCCTAACGCTGCTTCACTCCATTTTTTCTGTTCACGAGACCATCTATTTTCACAAGGTCGCTTGATTAACCGAAGATTTTGAACTGCGCAATTGTAGTTTTCGGTAATTTCTTCCGAACCGGTTTCGTCAAGATCAAATATTCTGAATAAAGGAAAGCCTTCATCGACGGGTGAAAAAGCTGCAAAGGATCGATCCTGATTGAACGCAGCATTATTGACATGCGCGCCATTCTTCATGTATCCCACATGTGTCGAATAGTCAGTATGAAACATTCCGGCATTTATTGCCGCAATGAAATTATATTTGCTGCACCATTCCTCGGCGGTCAGATTTTGATGCCCGGAGATTTCACTTGACCCGAGTAGCTTCAAGTCCCAAAAGTTCGGATCGATGCGAAGTATTGTAATAATTTCATTCTCATTACCCTGTGCTAAGTATTTTCCGATATCCAACCCTTCATCGGCCTTTTCAAATCCCTGAAAAGACTTTAAATCACCTTTATAAAACGTCCATTGTGGAGTATCGAGATTGTCTGTGAAATCGTCTTCATACCACGGATTGATTGAGGGATTCGTAAAATTATTCAGAATGTGAATGTCCTGCGCTGGCATATAGCTTTGGGCTAAAAGAAAAACTGTTTTTCCAGTCTGCGGATTTTGAGCTAAATCCAGGACAATAATCCCATGCCCTGGATTTCCTCCCTGTATGAAAATATCACCGGCTTTTATCTCCGTAATGTCCTGTTTTGGAATAGTTTCTTTCGACAGAGATGCCGATCCTGCCCAGGTAAACACCGTATCCAGATAATTCCTGAAAGTGTCCCAGGTTGAATCGGCTTCAGATGAATTCTGCCAGTCAACTATATTGCCATTGACATTGGGTCGAATTCCGATTATCCAGTTGCGGAAGCTACAGTCATCCCCGCTTGTAAATTTGAAGCTTATCTCATCATAGTTGCTCTTAGAAAAGAGATATTCGGCTCGCAACCGGATAATGGCATCTGCGCATTGCTGAAGGTCTCTTTTTCCAACATCAATATCGATAACCGAGTGGTGAACATCTTGCCTGGACTTCAATGAATTGTTATAAAGTCTCACTGGTGTTCCGGGAGGTTTCAGAGGTAAATTTCTAAGCCATTCTGAAAAGCTACCTGGAACTTGTTCAATGCGATGATAACCAACTGGCGGAAGGATACGGGCAACTACTGTCTGGCTGGTATCATATGCTGAAATCCAGCGGTAATTTTCACTGGCGTCTAATTCTGTTCTTGAATTCACCAGAATGATAAACAGAATCACTAAATTTTTGAAATAGCGAATTTTCACGAAAAATCCCTTTTATTTAGATTCCATTACCAGACGAAAGCGGTAGATTGTCTTTTCACTTATCAGAGTTCTGTGAGCCGTCCTGCACTTCCATGCACCGGACGGGAAACCACCGCCTTTAAGTGTACCACTCAACGCTCTTGTGTCTTCTTCCGTGACTAATTTCCAGACATTGCCGGACATATCAAAAAGTCCTCATCGGTTAGGTATTTTCAAACCTACATCTTGTATCCTTCCTTATTCATGCCCCATGCATGAATTTCTCAAAAGTACAAAAACAAACCTAAAACGTCAAGTAAAAATAACGAAATCAGGAAATGAGAAGTATCAATTA
>CAZWOY010000113.1:0-10360 GCA_964635255.1 uncultured bacterium | reverse complement strand
GTTTCACAGTTGACGCCTTCTTGTCAAAATCCGCGCAAATCCATATCATTCGCGCGTTCAAGGAAACCGCCGCCAATCTGGATCTGGCGATTGCGATTACATTTCTTGAGCGTGTCGATGGGGCGGTTCGGAATAGCATGTCTTTGATTGACAGGTTTGGGAAGGTCGTTTTGGACTATGCCAAAGTTCATGCGTGCAGTTTCGACCGTGAAGCGATCCTCGCCCCCGGCAGCCATTTTCCGGTATGCAGCCTTGACACGAAAGCCGGTTCGGTTAAAATCGGATCCATGATCTGCTTCGACCGCGAGTTCCCTGAGAGCGCGAGGGTATTGGCTCTTAAAGGCGCTGAAATAATCCTCGTCCCCAATGCCTGCACAATGGACGATCCGCGCGTCAGCCAACTAAAAAGCCGCGCATTCGAAAACATGACCGGCATAGCGCTCGCGAATTACCCGCCGCCTTCAACGAACGGTCATTCGATGGCTCTCAGCGGAATGGCGTACGATAAGCGCGAATCTGCCCGCAATCTGATCACTTTCAAAGCCGGCGATGCGGAAGGCGTTTACTTAGCCGATTTCGACCTTGTAGAACTGCGCGCCTATAGGGAACGCGAAGTTTGGGGCGGGAAGTTTAGGCGGGTTGAAGCTTATGAAGGGCTGATATAAATTGCCAGAATTTTATTTTTTCATAAAAAACCTTGAATAATCGAATGTTTTAAGTTTATCTTTGTAAACGGTAGGTATTTGACACTTTTGTTCAGAATTCATTTGAGTTGCAAGCCTACTCAAAAGTAACCGTCTTTTAAAGGAAAAGAATGCCGCATCCGCTGCAAATAGTCGATTTTTTAAAACCAGACAATTCACCGGCGCCAGGCTTGGTTCATGTTTCAGATCCGGTAACGGACAGAATTGAAGAGAAGGCGTTTGTCCGGGATGCAAGACGGTTTAAGTACAAAGTAGATTATGTTTTTTTCCGCCGTTACACCGACGGACGTTCTTCGAAAGCAATGGCTTATGTCATCGACGCCACTCCAAACAAACTTACCGAAGACGAAATTGCCGAGCTTCATTCGCAGATGTGGATCCAGGGTTTGGTTCCTTTATTGTACGTGGGTTGGCGGGATCGGATCGATATATTGTCCTGCGCTCGCGGATCCGATTTCTGGGATGAACGAAAAGAAAGGAATGTTTATAATCCGGCTGACACATTTAAAATCGCCGCTGCCATCGATCAAAAATTAAAATGGAATAAATACTCTGCATACCGGCTTGCGGATGGAAGGTTTTGGGAACACGACGTAAAAGATAATAGGGATCGACAGATTGCGAATTATGATAAGGCGGCGCATAAATCGTTAATTCAGGCGGTTATGGAAGCTGATAAAGAACTCGGAGGAAATAAAAATCAGGCTATCCGAAAATTATTGCTGCTTATTATTTTAATTAAATATCTTGAAGATCGACGAGTATTTCAAAAATCATTTTTTTCTAATTTCAACGCAGAAAATATACTGGATATTTTCAAGAATGGCGATCCAAAGGAAGTATTAGAATTATTATTCAAGCTTGAGAAACATTTTAACGGCGATATTTTTAGGATTCACGACAGCGAAAAAAACAATATTACAAAAGATGCACTGAGAGAACTTGCCGTTTTAATTGAAGGTAGAACTTTAGATAGTCAAAGGTTTTTATGGAAACAGTTTTCATTTGAGCATCTGCCGGTTGAAATTATCAGTAACCTCTACCAGGGATTTATTCCAAAGGATAACGAGAATAAAGGCTCAGTTTATACTCCTCCAATTTTAGCTGATTTACTATTAGATCAAGTAATGCCTTATGATGAATTGGAAGGCAATGAACGAATCCTTGATCCGGCTTGTGGCAGCGGAGTGTTTCTTGTTGGCGCGTTTAAGCGGCTGATTAATACTCTTAGATTTAAACAAAAAATTGATCCCAATGATACTGATATTTTTATCAGTGCATTAAAAAATACAATAAATGAGTCCATTTTCGGCGTCGATTTAAACTCTTTTGCGCTCCGATTGACTTCTTTTAGTTTAAGTCTGGCAATTTGCGACGCCCTGCATCCCAAAGAAATTTGGGAGAAGCTGAAGTTTGATCCGCTTATTGGTTCTAATTTGATTGAATCAGATTTCTTTACTGAAATGGAACTTGACAGTTATAAAAATGATTCAATATTGAACAGAAAATTGGATTATATCATTGGAAATCCGCCATTTAAAAGGAATGATTCCGCATCTGCAAAAGAAATAGAAAAGGTTGAAAAAAAGAATAAAAATCGCGGTAAATTGCCTGATAACCAAATGGCATATTTGTTCCTTGAGCAATCAATGAAGTTATTGCGGAGTAATGGTAAATGTTGTTTAATTCAACCTTCAGGTTTTCTATATAACAGTCGTTCTAAAAATTTCAAATTCAATTTTTTCAAGTGTTATCAAGTTAAAACCGTTCTCGATTTTACCTCGATTCGCGGATTGTTTGGAGAGTCTGAAGCGGATACAAAAACTATTGCGATCCTATCTTTAGTGAATTCACCATTAAAAAACAATTTAATAGAACATTTAACATTCAGAAGGACAAAAAGTATAAAGGAAAGAGTTTGTTTTGAATTAGATTATTATGACTTTCACAAGGTAACACAAGAGCGAGCAACTACTGATGAGTTTATTTGGCGAATCAACCTGATCAATGGTGGTCGTTTGATTGCTCTTTCAGATAGATTCAGAAAAATGAATACTCTTGGTAACTATTTAAATAAGCAAAATAAACTCAAAAATTGGGAATATGGTGAAGGGTTTGTAATTGGAGATGTTGAAGATAAAGATAGAATTCTGACTGGAAAGCCGTTTTTAGAAAGACCCTACTTTGTATCCGATGAGATTGATACTAATCGTATTAAGAATAATAAACTAAAGTTAACACATTTTAGCTCAGATCCGCAAAATAAGAAAGGTCTATTCCATTCTCCATTAATTCTTTTGAAGCTTATTTTTAATTATCCGATTCTTTTTTGGGAAGATGATGCATTAGCTTATAGAAAGGGAATACTAGGTATACATGCACCTGAAAATAATTATGATGAATTATTTAAACTTTATCAGATATTAAAAGAAAAAAGAGAAATTTTCACATTTTCAAGTATATTGAATGGTTATCGCGCGCTAACCGGAAATGCAACTTCCATTGATAAACAAGAAGTTGATATATTTCCTTTCCCAGAGGAAATAAATGAGCTGAATCTTGTCTATTGGGAGGAAATTCTTAAAAGGGATGTCCAAAAATATCTCGTAGATTACATTCGTTTAGGTCAAGAATCAAAATTATTGAAGGATAAAGTTGAGGAAAATCAAATTACAGATTATAGTGATGTTTTCGTCAAAATGCTCGGTTCAATCTACGAAAACCTTAAAGCGACAGAATATCATTTCGCTTGGGACGGCTTTATCTGCCAGCCCTTTTATTTCGGCGATAAACCAAACCTGTCTTGGGTAGTAAACCAAGATGAAAATACTATCCGAAATCTGATAATAGACGAAAACTATCACGGAAAACTGCGTACATATCGAATCTTACGTTATTACGATAAGAACGTTATTTTGATAATAAAACCGGATCGTCTCCGATACTGGATTCGATCTACGGCAATTCGGGACGCCGACGATACCTTAGTCGATTTGTTTAATCAAGGTTATTAATATGACAAACGAGAATTTGACTTCGATGGGAAAAATATCGCAAAACATTGAAAAAAACACTGTACAGCTAAAGATAATTTGCTGGATTTACGAAAAATTACCAAGGTGGCGAGATAAATATACCGGTTTGACTAAAGAAAACGAACCTACCTTAAATTCGGATTTATGTAAATTCCTCACAAGACGCGCAAGAAACGAAAATGAGATGTTCTTTTTTCATCATGAAAATCCTGAAAAAACAAAAGGACGAAACGATTTTGCAGCCAATGATATTAACGAACCGGAATTGCAATCAAAATCATTTACCGATGATAAAACACTTTTAGTTATTGAATGCAAAAGACTTCCTGCTCCCAGAAAAAATCGCGAACTGGAATATGTTACTGGACTTGATAAGGCTGCAGGAGGTATTCAACGGTTTAAAATGGGCAGGCATGGTTCTGAACATACAATCGCCGCAATGATCGGCTACATTCAAAAAGAGTCGATGAGATACTGGTGCGACAAAATAAACGAATGGATATCAAATTTTGTTAAAGGAATAGAAAAAGATTGCCGCATTTGGACAAAATCCGAAAAGCTCGTCAATATTGAAGAATCTAATGAATTAAGGAGCGCTAAGTTTAAATCTATTCACTCCCGCCGCAATTCCAAAACCGAAACCATCCTCATCCACCATCTCTGGATCACACTGCAATAAAAACACGGGCTTAAACCATCCCTATCCTGATACGATTCGATCTCGCTGGTCCTAAGCAGCCTCCACTTCAAATGCAAGAAATTCTTCGCTATCCAGATCCAAACTGCAATACTCGACATTCACGGATTCATTCGGTTCAAAAGAAAATCCTCGATTCGAAGGATTCAAGATAAAAACGGTCAGGAAAAAGGCGGAAAGGAACAGCGCTAAAACCAACGCCCCGATAACGAAATATGCCGTGATGTTCTTCAAGGTTTCCTCGCTTTTTTGATGTGTTTACTGAAAATTCCGGCAAAGTTAAATTTGTCTGAAAGTAACAAGAATTCGGTTTAAAAGATTATATGTTACCACAGGCGGGAATATTTGTGATTGAAAACACAATAGCTTGTTAATCGGGAGATGATCGGAAATATCTAAAAGCGCCGGTTGATTTAAATCACAATTCAATAGGAAGCGATAATGCCGCCGGCTATCACTTCGTCCTCGAAGTAAACCACGCCCGACTGGCCGGGAGTTACGGCGCGCACAGGCTCGATGGTTCTGATTTCAAGGGCGCTGTCCCGCAAGTCGGACGCGTAAGCCGCAACGCCCGGATCGCGGTAGCGGATTTTTACTTCGAAGCGCCGTCCGCCGTCGAAGGCAATATCGGTCAGTTTTTGCACATTTTCCAGCCGGAATCGACTCCTTTCCAGATCCTGGACGTCGCCCAGCCTAACTTCTTTGGCTGCGGCGTCGACGCCGGTGACGTAATACTTCCGTCCGCCCCCCAGTCCCAGCCCTTTGCGCTGGCCGATTGTGAAGAACGGGTAGCCTTTATGACGGGCGATAGCCTTCCCAGACTCATCGACCATGTCGCCGGAATATACGCCGGATTCTATCTCCGGTCGATTCTTTGTCAGAAACGATCTGTAATCGTTATCCGGGATGAAACAAATTTCCTGACTCTCCGTCTTCTCCGCCACCGGCAGGTTCAGTTCGGCTGCAACCAGCCTGACGTTCGACTTCCGATACTCGCCCAGCGGCAGCAGCGTCTTCGGCAGCAGACGCTTTGGTATCTGCCAAAGGAAATAGGACTGGTCCTTCATTGGATCCAAGCCCCGCTTCAAATGGAATCGACCTTCGCCATCCCTGACAATCCGCGCGTAATGACCGGTGGCTATTTTTTCGAATCCAAGCGCTGAAGCCTTCTCCCACAGCTTGCCCCATTTAAGATAAGAGTTGCAATGCACGCACGGATTGGGCGTCCTTCCAGCAAGGTATTCTTCGATAAATTTATCGACCACTTCCGTGCGAAACTCGTCCCGCAGATCGATTGTATAGTGCGGAGCTCCGAGCATCGCGCAAACGCGAGCCGCGTCCTTTGCCATTGATGCTGTGCAGCAGTTTTTATCCGTTGAAGCCGTCTCCGGGGCGTCCCAAAGTTTCATTGTAAAGCCGGCTATCCTACAGCCGGCTTGCTTCAGCAGCGTAGCCGCCACCGATGAATCCACGCCCCCGCTCATCGCCACCGCCACCGATGGTTTTTCTTTTTGCGGTGTATCTATGATATTTTTTAACTTTTTTCTATACGATACGAATCAAAATTATTTCCTGACGGGAGAATTTGTTTCCAGTTTGGAAATTGGTTATCGCTGAACTCGACTGCCAGATAAGAACCCTTGGCAAACATTCGCAAGTGGTAGTTATATTAATGATTACGAATCCACTTGCAGTTTTTAGGGTTAAATAAAAATCCGCGGCAATCCGTTGCATCCGTGTCATCCGTGTTCTATTCCCTTTCTTCTCGAAACCGCCGCCAAACATTTTCAAACCACAAATCCTGCTTAGGAATAGGTCGAATGTCGCTCCATTGCTTTAATACATTTCCATCCTCATCGGCAATGATTTCCAGAATCTTTTTCGAAACGAAATCGTCTTCTCGACAAAGATTAAATCGCCATTCCTCTCCCAAACCTTCATAATAAACCTCGCCATTCGGATCCGGGACGATAAACGATCCCCGGCTTGATCCGTCTTTTTTAAGATATTCTATTATCGCCTCAAGATAAACGATATGCGTTAGACAATGATCGATGGTTTTCAATGCGGGCAATAGCTGATTCCTGTCTTTCAGTTTAAGCTCTTTCAACCTGCGATAATCTTCCCGCGCCTCGCGCACGGCATTCTCAATCTTACCGAGTTCCCTGACAATCGCTCCGCAGTTCGACGTCCGCTCTCCGATAGTTGAGCGTATCGCTTCGATTTCACAGGTTTGCGCCGTTTCATCTTCAAACATGCGCGATATGCCTGTAATAAACCCGCTAATCTGTCTCCCCGCCATCTTCGTAAACTCATTCAGTTTCATCAGCTCCATTCCCTGCAACCTCCGTGCAATAAGCATCGCAGCCCTCATCCCGCCGACCTGGGTCGCATTTAGCGAAGCCCCGCCGGGACGATACACCCCGTGAGTCCCGTTGATTTCTCCGATGGGGAAAAGACTGCGCACATTCGATTCCCACCAGATATCCGCCTTTAAGCCGCCGTTGTTATGCTGAGCGCAGACTGCGATCTCCAGCGGTTCTCGCGCAATATCGACGCCGTTGCTCAGATATACGTCAATCGCCGGCTGGTTCAGCTTTTCAAGCCGTTTATAAGGAGTTTCCGCCAAAGCATTCGACTTGGAGAGGCAGCCGGAAACTTCTTCGTCAAGGCTTGTTAGGCTGAATGCGCCGAGCGAGCCGTCCTGTCCGGGATTATGCCTGAAATCGAGGAAGACTCGCCGTTTCTTGATAACCGTTTCGATATAAACGAGGACGTCGATCAACGATGAACCGTAATTTTTGACTTTCCTGACGTCGAAGGGCCATTGATAGCCTTTCAGAAAAATAGCTTTGGCTAAAGTTTTCATATCGGGAAAGACGTCGCCTAAAAATTCTCTTTCAGCGCCGCCGTTCTGTTCGGTGGAAATGTAGCGTGGAATCACCTGTTGGTAGGAGCCGGAAACGTTCCAGCGAAATTTAACCGATCCCAGACCAAACTGAGATTCGGTAAGATTATGCGCAGCCGCGCCGATACTAAGCGCCAAACCGTGCGAACCGGTCTGTGACTCCGGATATGCGGAACTCGCATAAATCCCGGCTGGTCCTCCGGTTGCGAGGATAATATTGCGAGCGTTAAACAGCGTAACGCCGTAATCATCCGCATCGACCTTTTCAGCACAAATTGCGATTGCGCCAACGACGCTCTTTTCGTCTTTCCGGGCGCCGGTTAAAAGTTTAACGGCTTCGTATCCGTTGAAGATCCGAATATTCAGCCTTTCCACCTCGCTCAGCAACGCCTGAACCATATAATGCGAGGTTAAAGGTCCTGCAGAGGTTCCCCGCCCTTTGGGATCATGGTCGGTTTGATAGCCCGGATAGGCTCCATAGTCGTCATGCGGGAACGGGACGCCCAGCCGCACAAGCCGGTAAAACGCCTCCAGCGAATGCTGCGCCTCGCAGAGCGCTATATCGCCGTGCATGCAGCCGCCATGATACAGATCGCGCGCCATATCGAGCGGCGAATCGGCAGCGTCTCCGGCGCAGGAGAGCTTGTAATAGGTCTGTTTATCCGATCCGGCGCAGTTCGACGTCCCCCCGCCCAATCGGTCAGTAATGATCGCAATATCTTCTACGCCCTTTTCATGCAGGCAAACAGCCGCGTTCAACGCTGCGGCGCCGCTGCCGATAATCAGCGTGTTAATCGATACGACCGGAAAAGAAGAGCCGTCGATAAAAATCGAATCTGCGATCAAGCGCTATCCCGCAGCGTTTTATATTCCGCCGCGTATATTTCGCCGTCCCGCACCACGCATCCCGTCTTACGCCCGTTTTTCATCAGTTCCGTGCATTTCGAACAGCCGGTGCAGCATTTCGATGGATTGAGCTTTCCCCGCTCCATCAAGTCCTTCGGAGCGTCGGGATAAGCAAACGACATTCTGCCCAAGCCGATTACCGAAGCCATGTTTCGGCTCAACGCCGCCGCCCCAACATTGGGATAAAACTGCCGCAGCCACGAATAAGCCGATCCGACTACAGGCGGCGCGTCGAATTCCCGCTGGATTTCAGCCGTGATATCGAGCATGCGCGTTACTCCCTGCAGTGGATGTTCATCGGGAGGCGAAGCTCCCTTTACCGGCATATTAAAGGGTCTTACGATCTGCGGGCAGTAATAGGGTATGCCCGCCGTGACATTCAGAACTTTGACCCCGCGGCGCACCAATTCACGGATCAACATTTTCGGTTCGGTGAGATCGAATTCTTCCGATCCATTTTTACTCATGCCAAAACCGAAGGGATATGGAACGCCGTCGGCTGCGTTCAGCCTGACGGCAAGATCGATTTTTGAGGAACGCTTCTTAGCTCCGTCTAAAACGTCGAGCAGGAATCGAGTCCGATTTTCAAGCGAACCGCCGAATTTGCTGTCCTCGCGGTTGAACGCGCTCAGCAATTCATGAATTAGATAGCCGTGGCAAGCCTTGATATCCACCCCGTCGAAACCGGCTTCGATGGTCAGATCGATCGCTTCCAGAAAGACTTCGATTAAATCCTCAAGCTCCCGGTCGGAATAATAAACAAGCCCCTCGCCGGTTTTATCGAGATAGGGGTTGAAGCAGGCGGCTTTCCGCAGCGGTTTGCCCGACGGCTTGGCGTATCTGCCGGAATGAGTGATCTGCAGGACTAAATAGGGATCGCTTTTCCAATTCTTAATCGCCGTTTCCCGCGTCTGTTCGACCAGTTCCCGAATCGCAGGCAGAGAATGTTTCGTGAGCGTCATCTGGCGCGGATTCGACTTGCCTGCTTCGCAAACGCAGGTCGCCTCGAACCATATCAACCCGCTGCCGCCGGCTGAGTAGCGTTTGTAACGCCTGAGCGTAAATGTCCCCGGAGCGCCGGTCGCTTCGCTGTCGAATCCTTCCATTGGTTGAATCGCAAACCGATTGGGCAGTTTTTTTCCGCCGATTGCCAGAGGCTCGAACAGCGGCGCGATAGATTCCTGAAACGGCAGATGGACGCCTAATCGGGAGGCTTCTTCAAGCAATTCCTTGCTTGATCGGTAACTAAATACCTGATGTTTCGCCATCTTTACCGTTTAGTACGTTTGATTTTGTCTTTATAAATATAACTACCGCTCTACGACCGGCATCATCGCCTCATTATCTACGCCTTTTTCACTATAATAGAATTCCATCCCGGCTCCGCCTGGCATTAATCCATTTGACATCATGTATCTTACGATAGCATTCCACACATTTTTTGAATCTTCCCATGAATCGTATCGGGCCGCCGCGACCTTGCATGGTTCTACCCATTTATATTTATATAATCCCGTTTTTTCGGGTTTCGTCTTTAACATAAATCCGATTTCACTTCTAAGATTTTCCTCGTTCACTGCCTCCGGATTATCAAGATAAATGCCGACTGGATAAGGTCCATAATCTATCTCGTTAATCTCAAGGAAATTCGTCAGAGTTGGAAACTTGTTCCAAGCTTTATGATACGGACCCGTGAATTCGTAGTAAATGAAATGGAAGCCTTCGACGTCTTTTACAACCACTTCAAAATCTTCCTTGGCTGAATCCTCCTGCTTTTTCGTTCCTGCACAGCCCATGATAAGCGCTAAACAGATAAAAACGACAAAAATTCGAAACAGCATTTTTCCTCCATGTGAAAATTTGTGAAAATTTATGAATTTAGGTATTTCGATGTTAGCAAGCGTTTGTTTTGTTATATCAATTATAATTGATTTAAATGGATATTCCCAGATTTTCATGGATTTTTCTTGGGAAACCTGAAAATTAAATACAGAACGCGATCAGGATTCTGCGAAATATGGGTAATTAGAGTAAGATAGAATCTTGGAATTATCACATTGAGTGCGCGCTTCAGCGCGTACCGGGCGCCCCATGCGCGCTGAAGCGCGCA
>CAZWOY010000112.1:0-10446 GCA_964635255.1 uncultured bacterium | reverse complement strand
TCGAGAACCTGAACGCCGGGAAACATACATTGCGCTTGTCTTTGGCGGGATATGGCGATATTGTCGAAGAAGTAACGGTGCAACCGGATAAGACGACGTCGATTACGAAAACGATGTCCGAAACCCCTGTCATTGCGACCCCGAGCGAAAGCCGGGGGAAGCAATCCCCATCAAAAGTCAAAGGACCTCTTCCCGGCATGGAATTCGTCAGTATCCCGGCCGGATCGTTCGAGATGGGCTCGAACGATGGCGGCAGCGATGAAAAGCCGGTGCATACGGTGCAGGTTAAGGCGTTTTATATGATGACGACGGAAGTGACGCAGGCGATGTGGCAAGCGGTAATGGGCGCTAATCCGTCGTATTTCAAGGGCGATAATCTGCCGGTTGAATGCGTTTCCTGGGATGACTGCCAGGAATTCATTAAGAAGTTGAATAAAATGGATCCGGGTAAGAACTACCGTTTGCCGAGCGAAGCGGAGTGGGAATATGCGTGCCGGGCGGGGACGAAAACGAAATACTATAGCGGTAATACTGAATCGGATCTGGCACGAGCAGGCTGGTATGGCTATGATTCCGGTAATTCGAATAAAAAAACCCATCCAGTTGGGCAGAAAGAATCGAATAAGTATGGTTTGTACGATATGCACGGCAACGTTTGGGAATGGTGCGAGGATTGGTATCATAATAGCTATAGCAACGCCCCTAATAGTGGATCCGCCTGGATATTGCCTTCCGGTTCAGCTCGTGTGTTGCGGGGCGGTTCGTGGCTCGTCTATCCGCCTCACTGCCGCTCGGCTTATCGCGGCCGCTACGCCCCGGATGCTTCGCTCAGTCTTGTCGGGTTTCGTGTTGTGTTTAGTTATTAGCCGTCCAGTCCTTGTTCTGAATTCTGGTATTCTGTTTTCTGTTTTCTGATCCGCAACGCTTTGCGTTGCGGAGAAATTTAATTCTGGAAAAATGCAAAAACAATCTCCTATATTTCACAAGACACATACGTTTGTCCTTTGGCTTTTAGAACGTTGTGAACGTTTTCCAAAGACACAACGTTTTATCATGGGCAAGCGTCTTCAGGATGATATCCTTGATTTTCACGATTTAATTATTTTTGCTGCAAAATCAAAGGACACAATGATGTTTTTACGGGAAGCCGATATTAAATTAGAACTATTGCGCCATCACATACGTATTTGTGTTGATTTGAAACTGCTCACAATGAAGCAATACAAGTTTACATCGGATTTTATTTCCGAAATTGGAAAACTGCTTGGGGGATGGATGAAGAGCATAGGGACGCGCCGCCAGTCCCTGAAAAAAACGGCGGTGGGGTCGGATTCGGAACATAGCAGCCCGTGTGTTGCGGGGCGGTTCGTGGAACAACAATCCGAATAACTGCCGCTCGGCTAATCGCAACAACAACGACCCGAATGAAACGAACAATAATATCGGGTTTCGTGTTGTGTTTAATTATTAGCCGTCCAATCCTTTCTCGGCCCGAATATATGGTCTCTACGGACGCCATATCAGCGCATTTTTAAGGACACCGAGCCGGTCCCGCTCTCGCAAGAGGGTAAAGATAACCCGGTCGAAGGGCGGCTGGTAGGCGACGAACGTCGTCCTTCGGCTATTATGCTTTCTGCAATCCCCTTGAGTGCGCGCTTCACAGACTGTCCGAGATTTGCAAATTCTGAGAGATCTGTCATTCCAGCGAAAGCTGGAATCCAGAGAAGTTCATTAATATTACCATTTGCAATAAATAGTGTGCACATTGCAAACTCGTTCCCACGCTCCCGCGTGGGAACGAGTTGCGGCTTATTCGCTTCAAGCCGGTTGTACACTATTTAATGCCCATAGCAGCAATCCCTCCATAGTGCATTAACCACCCCTACAATGCATCGATTGCACAAAAAATCCGCCATAACTTCTAATCTTACCGACGTCGCTTGCTAATACAGCCGTTCAGACTTATATTTGCAATTTTACGTTATTTAATCCGAAAAGTCATTTTGTTCAAATAAACAGGGAGGTTTGCGTGAATATCGCAGTTCTTGTTAAACTCGTTCCGGATTCTCAGGCTGTTCTGAAAATCGGAAGCGATAAAAAATACATCGATACCGCCGATCTGAATTTCGTTTTAAACCCTTACGACGAGTATGCCGTTGAAGAAGCTTTACAGGCTAAGCAGAAGCACGGCGGATCGGTTGCGGTTTATTCGATGGGCGGCGATCAGGCGGTCAAGGCTCTGCGCAATGCACTGGCGATGGGAGCCGACGAAGCCGTTCATATTAAATGGCCCGGCGGGCTGGATATACTGGGCGTTTCAAAGGCGCTGGCTAAAGTCTTGAAGGAGAGAGACGTCGATATTATTTTCGCCGGCAAGCAGGCTATCGACGACGACTGCGCCGCGATCGGCGCGATGGTTGCCGAATTGATGGACCTGCCGCACGTTTCCGCAGTGCACTCGCTGGAGCTTGAAACCGATAAACTGACCGCCAAACGCGATATAGAAGGCGGAACCGAAGTGTTCGAATTGCCGCTGCCCGCTCTGATAACCGCTGAAAAAGGCTTAAACGAACCCCGCTACGCTTCGCTCAAAGGCATAATGACGTCGAAAAAGAAAAAAATCGAAACCGTTGAAGCGGAATCATTCGATGCGATGACCGAGGTCGAACGGTTGGAATATCCACCGACAAGACCGCCCGGCAAAATTGTCGGCGAAGGCGCCGAAGCCGTTCCTGAATTGGTCAGGCTGCTTAAAGAAGAAGCAAAAGTGTTATAGTAGGTCGAACACTCCTGTTCGACATGCTTTGAACATGATTGTTCGACATGGTTTGAACACGCCAATTTTAAAATGCGTTCGACCGATAGAGAAAATCCGAACAAGAGTGTTCGGGCTGCTGGTAAAACGTTTGGATTACATTTAAACTGGAGTAAATTCATGAATATTTTAACATACATCGAAATCCGCGGCGGGAAAATCAGACCGGCCGGGCTGGAAGCCGTTTCTGCAGCCCGCAAGCTTGCCGACTTGACCGGCGGCAAACTGAACGCTATTCTGGTCGGCAGCGGTATCGAGTCTCTGACCGATGAGATCGGAACTTTCGGCATTGACAAAGTTTTTATTGCCGATAACGCCGAATTAGAGGGCTACAGCCCCGAAGGCTACCGCGAAGCCATACTGACGGCGGCTCAAAAATGCGAAGCTAAAATAGTAATGATATCCGCAACTGCAATGGGACGGGATCTGGCGCCGACAGTGGCGGCAAAAATGGATGCGGCTTTGCTGCCCGACTGCACCAAAGTCGATTTTAAAGAGGGGAAAGTAACCGTCACTCGTCCAGTCTATGCCGGACGCTGCATGATGACGCTGAATGCGATCTCCTATCCATTGGCGATAAGCGTTCGTCCCAAAGCTATCTCGATACAGGAACGCGACAAAGCCGATTTCGATAAGGAGAGTCTCGAACTCGATCTTTCCGGCAAAATCAAAGCCCGCCTCGTCGAAACTCTCGTTCCCGAAGGCGCGAAACTCGACGTTGCCGAAGCCGACGTGATCGTCGCCGGCGGCAGGGGAATGAAGGAAGCCGATAACTTTAAGCTCATCGAAGAATTAGCCGATACACTCGGCGGAGCCGTCGGCGCGTCGCGCGCAGTTGTCGATTCCGAATGGAGACCTCATTCCGAACAGGTCGGACAGACGGGCAAGGTCGTCAGTCCAACGCTGTACATAGCAGCCGGAATCTCAGGCGCAATTCAGCACTTGGCTGGCATGAGGACTTCGAAAGTCATTGTTGCCATCAATAAAGATCCTGAAGCCCCGATTTTCAAATCCGCCGATTACGGCATAATCGGCGACGCGATGGAAGTTCTGCCGGCGCTTAAAGAAGCTGTAAAGGATTAGTCAGTTAGACTTTTTTTCCGGCGGGTATTGCTGATCCATACAGCGCCTGCCGGAAAAAACGCTGCCGGATTATCGACGGAAGCAATTTTGAGTGATTAAGACAGGTTGATTTTAATCCGGCTGTTTCGAACCGAGTGAAGTTGCTGTTCCTGATTCGGAGAACCTGGAACGCTTTATTCAGGTTTTCGACGATCTTACATAAGGAATTTCCCGCGTCTAATGACTGCAATTAGAAAATACATAATCGCAATATTTCTTATCTCCTGTTTAAATATATTCGCTCAGGATTTCGGGAAAGACGCGACTGGCGGTATTGCTGAAATAAATAATGAGTTGACGCTGCAGGCGCATGACTTCTATGATACGGGACAGATTGATAAAGCCGAGCATTTAGCTCTGAAACGGCTTGACGAAGGCGAGAACATATCTCATTTCGAGAAGTCCATGCTGTTTAAGCTGCTTGCTTTCTGCGCGATTGCCAATGATGATGAAGAAACCAGCAAACGTCATTTTATCTCGGCTTTAAGATACAATCCCAGCCTTTCTCCCGATCCTCTGACCTGGTCGCCGAAAATACGCCGTGTATTCCGCAGAGCAAGCGAAGAATATTTTAAACAGATGGAAGAACTGAGACGCCAGAAAGTTGCGATTGAAGCCCATCTGGGAAGAAGAGCTTCGCTGCGTTCATTATATTTGCCCGGTTCAGGGCAAGTGATGAAGGGGCAGATACTAAAAGGTTATATCGCAGGAACTTTGTTCTGGGGATCGTTTGCCGGATTTATCTACGGACAGGCGACTCTTCCTGACGATAGAGAGAGTTACTTGAATGCGCGTACATCCACTGAAGCGGTCAGCAGGTGGGAAGACTATCGCGATAAGCAATATATGGTCAATATTACCGGTATTGTCGCTTTGGCAGTCTATGGATATTCATTTTTCGATGCATTATGGTCGATGCCTTCGGATGTAGATTCTTTAAATGGCGAGTGAAAATAGGAAGATTATACTATACGAATCTGTTTTTATGAACAGTCGTTGATTGTGCAAATTATGCATAACCGACGACTGTTTTTTTTTGATCTTGGCAATTACTGGGAAAATAGACCGCTTAATCTCCCCCCTTCTATCTGAAGGGGGGATACAGGGGGGTTGCGACTTACGTCAGAAAATGAGTCTATTTTCATATTGCGTTGTGAAGCTTGCGTCATGAATAATTACTGGGAAAATAACGTTCCGTTCGCAGTCATTCCAGCGAAAGCTGGAATGACTGCCCGTGGTTGGAATGGTGAACAAGAGTGTTCGCGCTACTGGTTAATGTCGAACAAGAGTGTTCGACCTACTATTGTCATGTTCCTTAGCGATCAGTTTTTCTATCCTAACGCTAATCCTCTTTTCATCGCCCCAATAATATCCCTGTAAGTCAATCCCGCAATCTCCAACAGTTCTTCCGGCGGACCCGACGTCAGATACCGGTTCATAATCGCCACCGGCATTACGGGAACGCGATGCTCGCTTGCGGATACGATCCTTGCGACGATGCTGCCCAGTCCGCCGTAGATGGAATGCTCCTCCGCGGTTACAATTGCGCCGGTTTCCGCCGCCGCTCTAATTATAGCGGCTTCGTCGATCGGTTTGAGCGTGTGCATATTCAAAATGCGGCAGTAGATTCCCTCTTTAGCGAGCTCTTCGGCAGCTTTGACGGCTTCGGACAGCATTATGCCGCAGGCTATAATCGTTCCCTCGCCGCCTGATACGACTTCGAGAGCTTTCCCGTGTTCGAATGGCGTTTCCGGTTTGGTAACGGTCGGGACTTTTTCCCTGCCTAAACGGAAATAAACCGGACCTTCGTATTCCGCAGCCCATCTGGTTACTTTTACCGCCTCATGCTTATCCGCAGGTACGATCACGGTCATGTTTACCAGCGAAAGCATATTTGACAGGTCTTCCATCGACTGATGCGAAGGACCGTCTTTGCCGACCGAAATGCCTCCGTGCGCCGCGGCGATTTTAACGTTGCAGCGGGCGTAATCGACCGTGTTGCGGCATTGATCCCAGGCTCTGCCGGTCAGGAAGATGGCGTAACTCGATAGAAACGGGATCCAGCCGGTTTTGGACAATCCAGCCGCAGCGGCGATCATATTTTGTTCGGCGATTCCCATCTCGATAAATCGATCCGGAAATTCGGATCTGAAAAACCTGGTCAAAGTCGATTGCGCCAGGTCGGCGTCGAGAACCATTACCTTTGGATTTTTAGAGCCGAGTTCGACGAGGGTTTCGCCGTAAGCCTTGCGCGTTAACTCCTTCTCCCATTGATTGCTGGGCAGGATGTGATTGTATTTAACCGACATAGTTAGTCTTTTTCCTTGTAAGTTTCAAGCGCTTCCTCATAAGTTTCCTCAAAGCCGAGTTCGTGAAGCATCTGGGTGCATTCATCGGGTTTAGGCGGTCTTCCATGCCATCCAGGAATATCCTCGAATGTTGGGCATCCTTTCATCATAACGGTTTTGAATAAAATCACAGCCGGTTTTCCGCTTCGATTCAGCGCTTCATCGTACGCGCCGCAGATCTGCTCCATGTCGTGACCGTCGGACTCGACAACCTTCCAGTTGAAAGCCCTGAACTTATCCGCCAAAGGTTCGATATTCATAACTTCGTGTACATGTCCGTCGATCTGAGCGTCGTTGAAATCGACGCTTAATATGAGATTGTCGGTTTTATAATGCGCCGCCGCCATGACCGCCTCCCATACGCTGCCCTCCTGCAGTTCGCCGTCGCCGCAGTTGCAGAAGACGTTCTGGCTGAGCTTGCCGGCTTTCTTCAATCCCAGCGCCATCCCAAAAGCTGCCGACAAACCCTGTCCAAGGCTACCGGCGGAAATCTCGACGCCGGGAAGGACGACCGAGCTTGGATGCCCCAGCAATTTCGAATTTGTAGTGCGAAATGTCATCAGATCTGAAACCGGAAAAAATCCGCGCCGCGCCATCAGGCTGTAGAGCATCGCGGATGCATGACCGTTTGACAGAATGTAACGGTCGCGGTCTTCCCATTCCGGTTTAGCCGGATCTAGCTTAAGATACTTGAACCAGAGAGCTGCGGAATAATCCGCCATCGACAGCGGACCGCCGGGATGACCGCTGCCGGCGCGAGTAATCATTACGAGTGCGTCTCGCCGCAGCAGCCGGGCTGTTTGTTTTAATTCGTTTGTATCCATCGTAAAACCGAATTTTACCTAATTATTAAGCGGGGAATTGTAATGGCGAATCTGCTTTGAGCAGACGCATCCCCCAAAGGCAAACTAAGCGGTCGCCCGCCTTAACGATGTTGAGTCGTTCCCAAGCCAAAGCGTGGAAACGATTGAAAAATACTAAATTTATCCGTAATAATCGAATTTTGCAAGGCTTGAAATGTAATAGGAAGAGTTTGTTTTATCATTAGATTGCTAATAGGGAAGTACATTGTTATATTTTTATCAAACTTAAGCAAAGAGTTAAGAAACGGAAAATCTGCTGCAGTTTATCGTAAAGCGGCAGGCAAAAAACAAGTAGAATAGGTTTAATGAATACAGCTAAACCAGGCGAACGCATTTTACCGAGGCCCATTTCTGATGAAATGCGTGACAGCTATCTCGATTATTCGATGTCGGTAATCGTTCAACGAGCGCTTCCCGACGTCCGCGACGGACTGAAACCGGTTCACAGGCGTATTTTGTATGGCATGAACGAATTGGGATTGGGAGCCGGCAAGAGATTCTTAAAATCCGCACGCGTCGTCGGAGACGTTATGGGTAAATATCACCCGCATGGCGATTCGGCTATTTACGATGCGCTGGTTCGAATGGCGCAGCCCTTCGCGATGCGCTATCCGCTTGTCGATGGTCAGGGAAATTTCGGATCCGTCGATGGCGACGGAGCGGCGGCTATGAGGTACACCGAAGCGCGGATGGAAAAAATATCCGAAGAAATATTATCCGATCTCGATAAAAACACGGTTGATTTTGTACAGAATTATGATGATACTTTAAAAGAGCCGTCGGTGCTGCCAGCGCGGATTCCGAACATAATCGTAAATGGCTCCAGCGGAATCGCAGTTGGAATGGCGACTAACATACCGCCGCATAATCTCCGGGAAATTACGGATGGTTTGATTGCTCTGGTCGATGATCCCGATATTGAAATCGAAGACTTAATGAAACGGATCCCCGGACCGGATTTCCCTACGGGGGGCATTATTTATGGCTTGAGAGGGATAAACGAAGCCTATCGCACGGGGCGAGGCAAAGTGCTGGTTCGCGCGCGCGCCGCCGTCGAGACTCCTAAAACCGGCAGGGATCGCATTGTCGTTCTTGAAATACCCTATCAGGTCGATAAATCGAAGTTAATCGAACGCATCGCCGATATGGCGAACGAAAAAAAGATCGATGGAATTGCGGATATAAGGGATGAATCAGACCGGGACGGAATGCGCATTGTGTTCGAGTTAAAACGGGATGCAATACCGGAAGTGGTATTAAACAATCTTTACGCCCACAGCCAACTGCAGACGACTTTCGGAATAATAATGCTTGCTTTGGTAAACGGCGTTCCGAAAGTGCTAAATCTCAAAGAAGTTCTCCAACTCTTCATCGATTTCAGGCATGACGTCATTTACCGCAGAACAAAATTTGAACTGCAGAAGGCGAAAGAGCGCGAGCATATCTTTGAAGGATTAAAGATTGCCGTAGATAACCTCGACGAGGTTGTACACATAATCAGATCTTCCAAGGATACGCCTGAGGCAAAAGAAAGACTAATCGACCGCTTCAGTCTTTCGGAGATACAGGCGAAAGAAATACTGGATATGCGTCTCGCGCGGTTGACCGGATTGGAGCGGCAGAAGATAATCGATGAATTGAAAGCTCTTAAGGAATTAATTGTCGAATTAGAAGGGATTTTAGCCAGCCGCGACGCCAGAATGGAAATTGTAAAAGAAGAGTTGATCGATATTAAAGAACGGTACGGCGACGATCGACGCACTGAGTTGATCGATGAAACCGGTGAATTTACAGTTGAAGACATGATTGCTGAAGAGGAAATGGTAATTTCCGTTACCAGAGCGGGTTATATTAAACGCTTCCCGGTTTCCGGCTACAGGCGTCAGAAACGCGGGGGCAAGGGTTTAAGCGGACACCAGCCGAAAGACGAAGACTTTATACGCCAGTTATTTGTGGCTTCAACCCATGACTATATGCTGTTCTTTACAAGAAAAGGCAAATGCTATTGGCTGAAGGTTCATGAGATTCCTTCATTAGGGCGCACAGCGCGCGGCAAGTCGATCGTAAACCTGATTCAGATTGAACAGGATGACCGGATTGCCGCGATGGTAAAAGTAAAAGAATTCAACGACGAGGAGTTCGTATTCTTTGCCACTAAGCGCGGCATGGTGAAGAAAACGTCGCTATCAGCCTTCAGTCATCCGAACCGGCGGGGAATTATTGCAATCAACATCGCTGAGGATGATGCACTGATAGACGTTGGCTTAACCGATGGCAAATGTCATATTGTCTTAGGCTCTTCAGCCGGCAAAGCGGTCCACTTTAACGAAGCCGAGGTCAGACCGATGGGGCGCACCGCAGCGGGCGTTAGAGGCATCAGCCTCAGTCTGGGACAGGAAACGGTCGGAATGGTCGTAGTCAGGCGCAAAGGCACATTGCTGGTTGTAACTGAAAAAGGCTACGGCAAGCGATCAAACGTCGATGAATACCGCATGACAAAACGAGGCGCGCAGGGCGTGATAGCTATGAGAACCACCGAGAAAACCGGAGAAATGATAGCCATTATGGAGGTGGTCGATAATGACGACCTATTCATAATGACGACGTCCGGTATGATGATAAGACAGCACGCAGGCTATATTAGAGTTATTGGCAGGGTAACGCAGGGCGTCAGACTAATCAGGCTGGCAGAGGGAGACTTAATCAGCGATATCGCGCCGGTCGTAAAAGAGGACGAAGAACTCGAAGATGCGGAAGAACCTGAAAAAAAGGATCAAGCCGATCTATTCGACGTCGATGAAGATTGATTATGAATTACGATCCTTTACAGGAAAAGGATTATTCAAATTTTAATCCCTGGCCTTATTTATACCGAGCGCTTGGTTTATTTACCGTAGTTATCAGCATATACTGGATGAGTATTTACCGGCTGGATACGCATAATCTGTCGAAAATTGTATTGTTCTTATCCGGGGCTGTTTTTAGCATCGGAACGCGAGGCGGCAAGAAAGACTTTATGCAGACGCCGATCAAGAAATATATAAGACGAAAATGGCTGTTTAGTTCGCTTGGATTGGCTGTGTTTGTTTCGGGACTATTAATTGGCTATTCGGTAACATTGCCATTAACATTTTCGCAGGCTTTGCATTTTGCCGCCGGTGGATTTGGACTGGCGATCGGCGCTAAGATGGTAACGGGAAAGTATTCATGACGCGAGCTTCGCCGCGGAACATGAGAATAGCAGGTATAATAACATTGAGTGCGCGCTTCAGCGCGCAAGAGGCGTCCGGTACGCGCT
>CAZWOY010000111.1:0-10456 GCA_964635255.1 uncultured bacterium | reverse complement strand
ACATAATTTAACGAGCAAGATATAAAACCAGCCTCATAATCCATCGTAATTTTTTGACTTTCTATCAATTTCTTATTATCCTGATATATTGTAACATTTTTCCAACTTCCCAAGTCTAATGCTTTAGGAAGAGAAAAAGAGGCTTCATTGGGTGAGTTTAGCGAAAAAGAATTTCTTCGGAATTATCGGCTGAAGCCGAATCTGGCGTTCAGGCAGCTTATGGACGAGTACCGGGATAAGATGTACCTGTTCTGCCGGCGCGCGACCCGGCAGAAGATGGACGCCGAAGATTTGGCGCAGGAAGTGTTCGTCCGCGTCTGGAAAGGTTTGCGCAAGTTCCGCGGCGACAGCAGCCTTACGACCTGGATGTACCGGATCGCGTGGAATGTCTGCGCCTCGCACTTAGATAAGCAAGGCAGAACGCTCGACATGAGCGAATATTCGGAAACGGATTCGGACGATGGCGATGAGGTCGGTATGGTTCATGTCGGGGAAGACGACGCCGAAGTCGTTCAATTCGAGAAGAAACAGTATCTTGAAGTCCTCTTCAACAATCTGCCGTCCGCGCACCGGCTGGTTTTAACGCTGTATTATCTTGAAGAGCAATCGTACGACGAGATAACGGCGATAACCGGAATGCCGATGGGGACGGTTAAGGCGACGCTGCATCGCGCCAAGGCAAATCTGCGCAAAGCGGCGCTGGAAGAAACGGGAAAGGTTGCATAATGTTTTGGAAAAACGTATTTTCTTTTAGTAACGATCTCTCGCCGTTAGAGGGATTCGAACGAAACAACGGCAAAACTCAATTTGGAAAGCGAAAGCGATTGACTGAAAAACAAGCCTTAAACTGCAAAGAAGCCCGCGAACTGCTCGACGGTCAGAATTGGGATTCTGTCAGGGACGATAAGCTGCTGATGGAGCATCTCAGCGCGTGCGGCGAGTGCGCGGCTGAAGCGAACGTCGAAGCGGCGCTGCGGGAGGTGGTCGCTCCCGTCGAATTGGAGAGGCCGCCGGCTAATTTTGAGGCGGCTTTATTTGCGAGACTGGACTTGGCGCCTCAAACTGCCGAGCCGGTCGATGAAAAATCGAACGCGCTGTACTACGCCGGCTGGCTGATGGCTGCCGTACTGGTCGGATCGCTGGCAATTTTCAACTTCGGCTACCTATACAACACAGTTTCCGACTTAATACTTTTAGCCTACGCCGACTTCGCCGCCATGTTCGCCGGCAGATCGACGCTGGTAGTCAACCGGCTGTTCGGATCGGTATCTCCGGGCTTAATCGAAGCCATTGCGCTGAACATATTTTTCAGCATCCTGCTCTTAGGCGGAGGTCTGGTCGGGTTGAAGTGGGGGCGGAAGATATTATAGCATAAGCAGATTTCTGATTTAATGCCGCATTCTAAGATGCGGCTTTTTTTTTCCCCCGAATACACAAAATTACAATATTACCAAATTACCTATTGACAATTCAAAAATAATTCCTTATAATAATATTTAGATTAGCTTCATAATGATCCGGTAAATTTTTAAGATTTTTTCAAAAACATTAATCAATCCTCAGCAATTTTGATTAATGCGAAGACGGACGGATGTTAAACTGAGAAGAGAACGTTGAAACGGAAACATACCCGCCTTTGGCGGATTTGGGTTGGAATTTTGGCGGCTTGGCTGATTGGGGGAGCGGTCTCGGCGCGGGAATGGTCGGACGAAATGCAATTAACCCATCTAGCTGAAGATGGATTCAATATGGGAACTTCGCTTCTTATAGAAAAGGATCCAAACAATAATATATATTTTGCCTGTCAAGCATGGGAAGTAGAAGTCGGCGAGGATGACGAATTTGTTTTCTGTCGAAAGTTCAATCGGTTCGGCGAATCCTTATCTGATAGAATTTCAATTAAGGATGCATTTGAATTTCACGACTCGCTAAGAATCGGATTAACTCTATTGGATACATATTTAGACAGCGAAAATAGTTTACTGTATCTTTTGCTCAGATCGTCTCATAATGAAGTTATGAGATATTTTACTGTTACCCTTGATGAAGAATGTAATCCGGTGGATAATATTTTAACGTTTCGTGAATTAGCAATTATTCCCCCTGTTGGAAATCATCCATTAACAATTATTAAGAATTCAATCAATCAAATCGTAATTGGCGGAAGCTCACACACTTATTGGAATGATGACAGTGTTCAAACCACGCGCGTTTTCTATCGTAAATACACACTCGATGGAAATAGTATCAGCGGATTTCAGTTCATCAATCATAATCCGCATCGGCATGCAGATGGCGTTTATTTGCGTATGGATGAAGCCGATATATTGTATTTCATGTGGCGCGAAATGATCGGTGGCGTTAACCGCATTCGTTTTAGCAAGATTGGTCCAAATGACAGCGCTTTAATCGATGATTTTGAAATTACAGCACATGATGAGTGGCGTCAGACCGGTTTTGACGATTTCGAATTAGACGAACGAGGAAACATTGTGGTAATGCTTCGATTCACAGATCTGAATGGATTAGGATTTATTCGCAAATATGACAGCAATATGAATGAATTATTCCAAACCTCGATTGGAAGGATGGGAGGATCGGGAAGCAGATTTGGTTGGTTTGATTTATTCGTAGATATAAATAATAATATACATTCGAGTTGCGCCTATCATCCTGAGGGAGGATCTCAATATTTGGGCTACACACAATTAAGCCTCGAGGGAGATACTATCGATTCAGCCGATGTGGTTTATAGCAGGGAAGAGAGACCACGCGGTTGGTGGGATTTTGTACAGGTCTTTGCTTTTAATGACGGCTTTACGGGAATAATCTGGCAGGATTCACGATTTGGAAACGACCAAAGGGAAGCATTTTACTCATTCAGCGGTTTAAATAATATCGATAATGATTCAGATGAATTTACGGTATGCAAAAAAACGACAATTATCGCTAATTTTCCCGATCCTTTCAACAATGCAACTCATTTTTATTTTAATATTCCCCCAACCGGCAATGCAGCGTTAAATATATACGATTTAAACGGTAAAATCGTCTTTAAAGATTGTCTAACTTACAAAATAGGAGGTGGTTTACGGCGTTACACATGGTATGGAAAGGGTATTAATGGGGCATATCTCCCAAGCGGAAGCTATTGGTTGAAGTTGAAAACAACCACAGGAAGCTCCATTGAATCGGTTAAGATTGTAAGGTAAAGTAAGTACAACAATTAAGGAGAAAAAAAAATGCATTCTAAAACTTTTATTCTATCCGTCGTGTTAACTTTGGCTTTAACAACATGCGTTTTTAGTAATTTTCAAGTTGGAGGAAATTGGGGAATGGAGTATTCAACTTGGTCGGGTTCATTAGTCTCAGATATTGATGGCGATGGTGATAAGGAATTTATCGTAACAGATGCAACAACCATTAGAGTTTTTCCCCATGACGCAGACGATCAAAATGACGTCCTACTTACGTTGGAGATTCCAGAAAACTATCTGAACAATTGGTTTATGTTTAGAAGTATTCCTTCAGTTGGAAATCTCGATAATGATGATAATATAGAGATTGTTGCAGTAGCTTGTAATTATTCTTACAACGAGGATAAATATTTTTCTCTCGTTTGCCCTGAATGTGGACTAAGATTACAAAATGCTAGATTTCGATTAAACGAAAGTGTTTTAATAGTTTGGGATGGCGTGAACGGAGGCAATCCTCAAGCTGTATTTGAAATCTTTAGTGAACCTTTCTTATTCATACCATTTAGCTAAAAATGATATTAATTCCTTATTATAACTATAAATTACTTGATTCTAAACATTACACTTAATTCACTGAACGGGTGAAGTCGGTAATTGATAAAAACATTCGCAACTTGTAATATATTTATAAGATACAACTTATTTACTACTTACGCGTGAATAAGATAGGGTGAAGATACTTATACAAACCACATTACCGGCATGACCCCTTGTTTATCAGATATTCAAGGAGTAGAAGAGCTCGGAGGCGATACAAAGGCAATTTTAGATAATCGGATGGAAATAATTCTCACGGGTTTTAGTTGGGAAAGTTATTCGCATGATGGACCAAATGGCCAATGTTACGGTATTGATGGAGAATGCTTCGGTGTAATGGTATTTCAGCTTAATAATGCCGGCAACAGCTTAGTTCGATTGGATTCTGAAACTAAGTGGGAAGAGCAATTCCATGGAAATTTTAATTCGTACAGTATTGCAGCGGTTGGAGACATGAACAACGATGGGAATAAAAATGTTGCGATATGCAACAGATCATTTGCCGCCAATTGGGAGTATATTGCTGGAAATGGCATTGGCAGTAAATTAAGTGCACGTGCTTCCATGAACGTTCAAGTCAATGATGATGCAGGTTTCTATACACCGGGACCAGTTCTTGCGGATATTGATAATGAAGGATCTTTAAGAATGGTTGTTCCACAATTCACTGGAACTGAAGATTGGCGTACAAGGATCTATGTTTTAGATCGAAGCTGCAACAACCATCAAGATTGGCAAAATCGTATTTTCAACGGCTATTTTGCCGAAATGGGCGAATTTCCTGCAATAGGCGACATGGAAAAAGATGGCACACCAGATATCGTAATGCATCTATTGGATGATGGACAAGATCACGAACATTGGATTTATTGTTTTGAACATAGTGGGATTAATATTCAAGGTCCAAACATCGCAAATTGGCCCGCTACAAACGAAGGTTTAGGAGCAGGTTCAATTCCAATCATAGCTGATATATATCAGCAGGATGATTATATGGATATTGTCATTTCAAACAAGATAGACGGCGGTGATAACGATATCAATATTTATAGTTTAACCAGTCTGGATCCTGTACTCGGCAGTGAAGCATCAGTTACACCTGCATTCTCAACACCGGCCCTTTCAAACCTCAGTGGTGATGAAAACCTATCCATCGTATCTCGTTCCATTGGAATAAATGGAAACAATATGCAAATAGAGATACTCGATGCGGTTGATATTGCTGAGGGTAGAAATTGGCAAATGTATTCCGAATGGTGTCAATTAATGAATGGACCGAGACATGATGGATTATATGCTCAATGCTACGAATTCGCCATGCCCTTAGGACACAACTGGTGGCGCGATAGAGTCATCATTACCGACGACATTATAGCGGCGTCCGACGATGTGGTTATCTGGCCGGATCCGCCCCCTCCTCTTGGGGAAAGGAAATTAACCATCGAAGACAACGCTGTTGTCGAAGTCAACGATGGCGTTGAAATATCCTTCTTAGGCGACATGTACGGTGAAGATGGCTGCCTGTTTATCGGAGACAACGTCGTTTTCAAGCCAAATTCCGAAAATGACGAGTTCACGATTTACACTTTCCCGTTTGAGATGCAGGATGGCGTTATCGATAATGGCGAAGTTGTTCTTGATCCGGGAGCGGATGGAGTCTGCACTTTCGAAAACGTAGTATTCGACGGGAATCTTTCAGGGCAAGCGGTGACGGCGGAAGATATTGAGATTTCGTTTATTAACTGCACGTTCCGCAACTACGAAACGGCTATGGTTCTCGACGCCTGCACCGGCGCCATAACCAACTGCACCTTCGAGAACTGCGCCTACGAAGCCGTCCAGCTTTGGGACTGCGCCGGCGGTCTGACCATCGATAGCTGCGATTTCCATGACAACGGGATGGCTATCTACATGTACGAGAGTCATCCGGTCATCACTGCCAACGAAATTTACGACAACGAGTGCGCGGTTTACGGCGCCGCCGTTTACGCCTACAACAGCTCGCCGCATCTGCGCGACAACGATTTTTAAGGTTGGCGCAATAAATAATTTCACGAAATAAAAAAACGACTATTGACAAATTGAAAAAATATCTATATTATAATTCTATACAACTTTGTGCAATATCAGAAGGTTTTTAAACCAATTTTTCAAAAACATTAATCAATCCTCAGCAATTTTGATTAATGCGAAGACGGACGGATGTTAAACTGAGAAGAGAACGTTGAAACGGAAACATACCCGCCTTTGGCGGATTTGGGTTGGAATTTTGGCGGCTTGGCTGATTGGGGGAGCGGTCTCGGCGCGGGAGTGGTCGGATGAGATTCAGATGACGAATGCGGGTCGTATGTACCTGAATGGCTCCTTTTTCGGCGCAGTTGTCGATAGCAACGACGTCCTTCATATAAGCTACTCGGTAAATAACGCCAACCTTGAAGGGCAGCCCGGCGAACAAGCTGTTTACCAGCAATTCAACAAGTTCGGCGAACCTTTGACGGATCCGATATTCATCGGAAGCGTTTTTCCTGTTGAAGAGAGTATCGAACGAGGGATAAATTGCTATGACATTTTCTTAGATAAAGACCAAAATATACATCTTCTTTGGGGACAAGATACTATTTGTCACACGATGTTTGACATTGAAGGAAATTACATTACATCAGGAAGATTAGAAGGTATAATGTCTGTTTCACTCCGAGATATGGGCGTCCCTCATGGTGTTATCGATTCAGAAGGTCGTATAGTAATTGTATCAAGATCCTGTACACCTTGGGATCCGGAAGCGCAAAGGCGCGATAATTTTCTTTCCTATGGACGCTGGACTTTTGAAGGCGAGTTGCTTGATACGCTTCATTTTTTGGCTGAAGGTCCCGCAGGATCGGTGGCTATGGATCCTCAAATATATATCACGGAAGGCGATACGCTTCATTTCAGATGGAATCAACATCCCGTTCAGGAAGCCTGGTTTTACGCTAAAGTAGGACCGAACGATGAGAGGATATTGGGACCATTGGAGTTATTCGAACCGACAGAAGACGAATATCGATTAGGTCTTTGGAATTTTTTGGTCGATGATCAATACAGAATTACACATCGAGTTTACAGGCGTTTTAACCACCGGCGGGATTTGGTTGCAAATCTAACCCAATATTTACCCAACCTGAACATTCGTTTCGACCGTGAAATCGACGGCGAGGGCTATGGCGGCGTCTGGGGGCATGTACGATTTGGACATAATCAGGATATACATATAGCCTCTATTCGCGTTTATGATCCGGAAATGGGCGCATCCGGCTGCGGGATTGCCTATTCACGATTTTCAATCGACGGTGAATATATCGATTCACTGCAAATCCCCCAACGAAGTATTTTAACAAATCAAATGTGGCCTGCGGTTTTTTCCGATTCAACCGTCGCCATAATCTGGAGTGACGATCGTTTTGCAGATGGTTTTCGAAGTAAGGAAATTTTTATGCGTTATTCCTTAGTTCCAAACCAAATAATAAAAGGTTTTAAAAGAGTGCCTTACAAAATTTCCCTGAGTATTTCAGCCCATCCCAATCCATTCAACGATACTGTAATGTTAAATTTGAAACTGCCTGAACCAGGCAAATACAAAATCCGAGTTCAGAACATAACCGGGGAGGAAGTATGGTCAACTGAATTAGCAGTTAATGATCCAATTTCTAAATCACTTTTTTGGGAAGCAAAGGATCGAAAAGGATTGCCGCTGCCAAGTGGCAGCTATGTTTGTATTTTGGAAGGAGTCACAAATTATGACTCCGTTATTTTGAATCTTGTAAGATAATTTACCAACAAAACAAGAGGTATGAAGATGTTTCTATTTAAAAAAACTGCAAGGTTGCTTTTAATCGGCTTCTGTTTAGTATTTACGGCAGTATTGTCTGTCATTGCCGAACCGCAGTGGAGCGATCAGGGCGACTGGGATCCCCTCACAATTGAAGGCAACTGGAAACCGCCGCTGTCAATCGAGGGTATAAACTGGTATGGTCCGGTAGCCGCCGATCTGGACAACGACGGCGTAAAGGAAATAATAATTTCCGATAACCAAAGCATTCGTGTTTTTGAGGCTGACGGCGATGAAATCGAACTTCAGAATCCAATCGAAGTCGATGAAGACCTTTGGTCGGTCGATGAAAACGGAATCCCAAACGGTTACTGTATTCGCGGTGTGCCGGCTATCGGCGATGTGACCGGCGATGGATTGCCGGAAATTGTATATACAATTGGGGTAGCCGATGATACAACCTTTACACTTTTTAACCATTCGTGGGATGGTGTACGATGGCGCGATGTATCTTTTGAATGCGCTAGAACGGAACTTTATATCTGTAATAGTCAGACAGGACAACTTATTGCTCAGAGTGGATTGATTGGAAGAGACTTCGCGATAATTGGCAACGATCACCATTGGGTAGGTGCATGGACACCAATACTAGCAGATGTAGATGTACTTGACTTCAATGATTATTCTTCTTACGAGGATAATAAAATGGAAATAATTCTCTCAGGTTGGTCCAATCTTACCAATACAGAACAGCAACAGGGTTGGCGTTATTGGATTCAACCAAGCGGTGAGAGATGGACAACGATGGTGATTTGTTTTGATAGTGAATTTGAACAACCACTTCGATTGCGTACCGCAGTCACAGAAGGTTATTCAAATGGAGTTCCTGATAATGAGAATATTGATCGATATTTATTATTTTCTGTTGGCGACATGAACCACGATGGGCGAAAGGAAATCGTATCCAGTTCGCGTGATTTTATCTGGATAAGAACATACGATCCAGAAACCCAATCTTTTTCAAACACTGAAAAGATAACCCGGCCAGGTTGGCCCAATGGCGGAACTTTTTATTGCAGTGTAGGTCCGACATTGGCGGACTTACAGAACAATGGCGCTTTACGGGCTCTTGTGCCGTACAACAATGGACAGGGTCAAACCGTTGTTTATGCTTACGATATTGATGGGAATACTTTTGGGGACTGGAACGCAAACAATCCTTTTAATGGAACTATTTCTTTTTATCTTCGCGAAAATATTAGTGTTGCAGACATTGAGATTGATGGAAATCCAGCGCTTATGTTCCATACCCGCGATGATGATAATGATTGGATGTATCTTTACGATTGGGAGCGTGATGAAATAGACCCCGGCGGCAATTGGCCTATCCCATCCGATGAGGATGAACATCCCTTAGGTGTCATGTTTTCCGCGGCTGATCTTAATTATGGTAATTTCATTAATCCGCTTGCAGGTTCGACCTGGCTCGGTAATGACCTCCATGTAATGAGTGTCGAGGACGGAATTGAGGCGCAGCATAATTTCACGGGTGACTCGCCTTATTCGGTTCCAACGGTCTTCGATTTGGATGGCGATGACAACCTCGAAGTTATGGTAAGTTCGCTTAATGGTGCAAAAACGGAAATATATATGCGTATTTGGGAACTTACGGGTGAAGACGCTCCTGATATCGGAGACGCCGGCAATGAACTGGTTTTAACCGAGTGGTCGCAATTCGCCAACGGTCCCCGCCACACCGGTCTTTACGCCCAGCCATACAGCGGCGAAATGCCGGATGGATATACAATCTGGCGCGATCGCATCATTGTTGCAGACGATATCGAAGTGTATGGCGACCATAATATCGCTTTGTCGCGTCGCGAACCTACAGTTGTTGAGTTCAATCATGAAACAAAGATTACTTGTTACCATAGCTTGAATGACGTCTCCGTACTCCTCGGTTCAACGGCGGGACCTTATTCTGTCGTATTTAAAGGCAATTATCCAGGCGCTAGTTGGGAAATCGTTCATGATATTGACGGTTTAAATCCGCCTGAAGAACCAGATGATCCAGGTATTACGGGCGTTGTTTTCGATGGCGGGGAGATTGAAGTAAAACCGGACGCTAAGATTACATACAAAGACTGTATTTTTAAAGGCAGCGCCGGTTTAACGGCATTTAGCGGAACGGACGCTGAAATAAACCTGATCAACTGCACATTCGAAAACTACGACGTCGCGGTTAATTTCGACGCCTGCACCGGCTCCATAACCAACTGCACCTTCGAGAACTGCGCCTACGAAGCCGTCCAGCTTTGGGACTGCGCCGGCGGTCTGACCATCGATAGCTGCGATTTCCATGACAACGGGATGGCTATCTACATGTACGAGAGCGATCCGGTCATCACTGCCAACGAAATTTACGACAACGAGTGCACGATCTATGGCGCCGCCGTTTACGCCTTTAACAGTTCGCCGCATTTACGCGACAACTACATTTACGGCAATAAGTACACCGGTTTCCAAGCAGCGGGCGGCGGCTGTCCGAAGCTGACGACCTGGTCGCTGACCGATCCCCATCGCAACCGCGTCGAAGACAACAACACTGCAACCCATACACCGGGCGCCGATTCAACCTGGGCGGAGATCATCGAGGTCTCGCCAACCTACATCGACGTCGATAAAGGTCACAACGACATAATCAGCAGCGCAGGCGATTTTCTGATATCGAGCCATAAGTACGGGGATACGTTTATTCTGTGGGCGTCTTATAATTATTGGGAATATAACGTTCCGTGCGCAGTCATTCCAGCGAAAGCTGGAATCCATGCCGGTTCTCGCGCTATCGCCGAAG
>CAZWOY010000110.1:5382-10539 GCA_964635255.1 uncultured bacterium | reverse complement strand
CTTAGTCTGCTAAAGGCAGACTCGCAATGACACTTTTTAATGCACTTAGTAATAATTACTTAGCACGTAGGAAATATATGGCGTCAGGAATACCTGACGGGCAATCATTCCATGTTTCTTTAGCGCTTTGTAAATGTAAGATGGATTCCCGCCTACTCGATAATGACAAAGTAACCCGGAATGCAATCGCTCCCGACTACATAACTTTGAGAGCTTGCAGACGAGGGCGTCTGCAAGCTCTTTAAATCTATTCTCGAACACTTTGTGACGAAGCAAACGCCTATTACACGCGAAACATGTATATATTTGTTTATGTTTTACTTAATGCACGCTATCTTCACAAACCTCGCTTCGCCCGCGGAGCGCAGCTCGGCGATGTAGATTCCGGTTGACCACTGCGAAGCGTCGATGGTCGCGCTGTAGCGTCCGGCGGCTTTGTAACCTTCGGCTGCAGTTGCGATCTCGCGTCCGGCTAAATCGAATATCTTCAAGCTCATTTGTCCGGATTTAGGTATTGAATACCGCATCGAAATTTCGGCGTTGAACGGGTTGGGATACGCCGATTCGATGGCTAAATCTTGTGGGAATGGCAGGTCTCCCTCATAAGGAACGCCGGCGATTGTGAAAATAATCGGGATAGTCGTCTGCCTGCCCGCGGCGTTGTGTTCGATGATCATGCGGGCTCGGTATATGCCGTAATCGAAACGGGCGTCAAAGAGATTCAGGCGCGCATCCAAGGTTGTCTCCGGTTCCACTATGCCGCCGTCGGGTTCTAAAATCATCCAAGACGTGTTGCCGGCTAACTGATAAATATCGATGCGGTCGTCGTTGCGGTTGTCGCCTACGAATAAATAGTTTACGCTATAAGGGTCCATCGCGCTTGTGACGTCGCCGCCCTGCGGTTCGCCGCCGGGGATCCTTAAATCAATGACGTGCATCGTGTCTCCGGTCTCGACGTTGAACTTGTATATATATCCCGTATCGTCGTTCGACTGCTGGGTCAATGCGTAGAGTTGATAGCCGTCAGGATCGTCCGACCAATATGCCAAGCCATAAAAGCGCAGATACATGCGGTCTAATTCGTGGACAACTGATTCCGTGCTGTCCGGGGAAACGGCTAAAATGTCGTTGGTCGTGTACGCTATCCACAGCAATTCTCTATCCGCATCCCACGTAATGCATTTCGTGATGCGCAAAGGTCCTAACGTCCGGTGCAGAACCTCGCCTTCGAGCGAATAGGCGTAAACTGTGTCGTCTTCGACCGCCCATATTTGCTCGCCGTCGTACGCCAGATCGACCGAACCGTAGCGTGCGTCGCCAACCTGTTCGAACGAATCAACCAAGGCTCCTTCCGGGCTGACTTTATAGATGTAATGTACATCGTTTCCCCCTCCAGAAACATAGAAATGGCCATCTGCAAAAGTAACGCCGCCAAGACGGCCATCGTCCACAAGTTCGTACATATCGATCGAATTTCGATAGGTCCATGGTTCAACGTTAAAATTGCCCTCCAGTTCAAATCTTGCATCCCAAGTTAACAAGCCGTTGCCGCCGTTGGTTATCGTGAAATCGACGTAGCCGGTATCCCTCGGTTCAGCCTGAGCTCGAGCGTCGCGGATGGAAATGTCGAATTCGGGGTGGTAAAGGGCGAAATTGAATTCGAGTGTTTCGCCTTCTTCGAGATGAATATCGGTTATCGTGGAATCATTGTATCCCTCGTAGGAAGCTGTCAAATCGAAAGTCGTGTCCGCTATGGCATTGGCGAAAAACCAGACGCCGTCTCGTATCGAGTTCGTGCTTTGTCCCAACGATGTGCGTAATCGAATGCCTTCCATCGGCTGCTGGTTTTCTGCGTCTAAAACGACTCCTTCAAGCCTGCCGAGAGGAAGGTAAAGATCAAGGCTGTAATGGAATCCGATATCGCACATACCTTCGTCGGGTGTGATTTCTGTCGAAGTGGTGAATTCGTCCATGCCGATCTCATCTGCAGGAGCGCTGCCGGCGTTTATCGTAGGGCTGTTGGGATGATGGTAGAGGTTGTTAGGTCCCCAGAGCGGATATCTGCCCCTTTCGAATCGAGCGCGTTCCTCGATTAAGTGATCGCCAAACCAGCCTGCTTCCTGATCCTCGCCGCCCTCCATAATGCAGTGGTGGACGCCCAAAGGATTGTCTTCATCGACTCCTGCAGCGATTTGATCCCCCCACCAGGCTCGATTGCCCCAGAAAATACAGTCATGGATATCTGCGTCTGCGGGTCGATCTTTGTAAATTGCGCCGCCCCATGATTGAGCTTCGTTGCTAATAAAATTGCAGAATGTTACTTCAACTTCAGTGCCGTTATTCCAGATCGCGAGAGCGCCGGCGTGAATGTTGGCATAGTTTTCTTCAAAGATACAGTTCCTGAAACTGACGTCGGATCTTGAAGCGACATAAACGGCTCCGCCGGTGCTGTCCGCCGAATTATCTGAAAAAGTTACGCCTTCGAAGTGCACGTTGCTGCTGTTGGTAATCTTAACCGCGGCTCCGTGAAGCATCAGCGCGTTGTTGTTCCTGAACAGCGAATACATCACTTCGCCGTCGCTGCCGGAAATCTCGAATGCGCTCGACATTCGCGAGGTATCCGCTTCGCCTCCGCGACAACGTTCGATAATACAATTTAAAACCAGCCAGTCATCGACATTTTCGGCTTTTAAAGCATGAAGCCTTGTGCTGCGGATGGTAATGCCGCTAATAACGGCGTCGTCTTCCAGTTCAAATCCCCAGGTGCCTTGATCTCCCTGAGCGTCAACAATACATTCTCGCGGACCGTTTTCCGACATAAGCGTTACTCTACGGTCGATTTGTTCGCCGTAATTATCTCTCCCGGTATAAACCCCGTCCGCTACCAGCACCGTATCGCCTGCATTCGCACGGTCAAGACCATCCTCGATGTTCTCTTCGTCCTGCGGTACGCGAATCACTCGCCCGTACGACTGACTAAAAAGCACGCTGAGCGCAAACAGCATTAAAAATAAACGTCCAGCAAATCGCATTTTCTTCCTCCAGATTACATTTTTTCTTCTGAGCAAATCTCCATTGATCTTTTGATCAAAATGAGTAAAATAGCTGTCTTATAAAATACAAATAAAAGGAAGGCTCTTCAAGTATATTCAGAGATTAAAGGTCTGTTTTCTGTGTTATCTGCGGTTTATGCATTCCTACGCAGGAGTGTGGGAAGAAATACATTTTCGATAAAACAGGAGATTGCTTAGTCTGCTAAAGGCAGACTCGCAATGACACGATAATCAGATTTTCCCATTTCCCACAAGTCGTGAAAAATGTTCAAACGATCTGTCATAGGTTCTTTCAGCGTCATTTGGAAAACAGCATGCGGGCAACTCCCGGCTCTGCAAATGGTATTCGATGCATTCACAGCATTTGCCTTTCCGAGGGCATGGGGTATATGTGCAGTTACAACGTTCTAAATTTTGGTCCTGTGTACATTCCATGTATTTTTCCTGTTCCTTTTTAAATGACAATTAATTTATATATTATCTTCGCCTTCAGCTAAGATTTTCTGCAGTTGTCTATGTCTGTTTTGGTAGTTCTCATTGTTGGGATACTCCTCTATCAGCATTTCATACACTTCAATGGCTTCTTCGAGTTTACCTTGCGAATAGTACATTTCCGCCAATGTTCTCGTTGGAATCCGTTTTAATCCTTTTCTCTGTTTGCGCGTTTTCTTAGGCGGCAAGTCACTTGGGACGCCGGTGACTTTCTCAGCCATATCCGCTAATTCTTCAAATTCATCCTCTTCGCTTTCTAATTCGGTAAGTTCAGGTTTTTCGGCAATAATTTGTTCAGTTTCTTCTGATTCCGCTTCTTCATCATCAGTTTTTTCATATTTTTCGACGTCGATATCTTCTTCCCAATCACGATAATCAGAATCTTGCTCTTTATATTCAGCCTCAGATTCGGGTTCCTCGACAGTTTCTTTTTCTTCTACCGGCTCTCCCGCTTCCTCCATTTCCAGATCCGCCGGTCGATCTTCTCTTTCAGGTTGAGATTCTTCCGGAAGTTCGGCTTGTTCCAACTCTATGGCTTCTTCCTTCTTATCTTCAGCCGCTTCATCCTCAATCGGTTCTATTTCTTCTTCTGTTGACGCTTCTGCAATCGCTTCCCGGTCTTCAAGCTCTACTTTCTCCTCAGGTTTCTCGCTTTCGCTTACTTCCGATTCCTTTTCTATTTCAAGTTCTGGTTCTCCGGCTTCAGTTGTAAGTTCAGCCTGCGCTGTTTCTTCTTGCTCAAACTTTTCCTTCTCTATCTCTGCTTCGCCGGTCTCTTCAATTTCGGATGGTTCCTCTTCTGCTTTTTTATCAATCTCGTCATCGATTTCCTTCTGGTCAGTTTCTAAATCTTCTTCAACTTCAAGTTCCTGGAACGATATTTCTTTCTCGTCATCTTCCGTCTCTAATATCTCTTCATAATCTTCATCAGGACCTTCCTCAAACGTAACCTTTCGTTCGCCAAATTCAGCGGTCTCAGGTTCAAGGACAGGTTTGTCTTCGATTGTCCGCTCTTCCTCAGCATCCGAAGGTTTTTCTGCGTCAATTTCAGGCTCAGGCGTTTCCTTTATTTCTTTAAAGCGCTCTTCGACCTCTTTTCCTTCACGGATATTTGCGAAATCAAGGTCATTTACCGGTATTCTGCTCTCGAAATCTCTCGTAAATATCGGTTCTTTTTTACCGAATTGTTCGAAAGGCGGTTCAACAATTTCCGGTTCGGCAGGCTCTGCTATTTCCTGTTCTTGTTCATCCTCCAATTCGGTTTCCGATTCCTCGAAAGGTTCTTCTTCCACTTCTTGATCGGTTTCTTTTTCTATCTCTTCCTCGCCTTCCCTGGCAGAATCTCTTTCTGTTAATTCCTTCTCCGCTTCCATATCTATTTTTTCGTGTGATTCCTTTTCAGCAGCGATTTCCTCTTTAGTTTGTCCGGAAACCGCTTCTATTTCTTCTTCCTGTTTCTCGCGCTCCTCTTCTTCGATTTTTTCCCGCTCTTCAGTCTCAGCTTCCTCCTCAGCGATCTCCTCGCTGTCCTCTCCGGTTTCTTCTAATTCCTCTTCAGATGTTTCAGGCTTTTCCTCAAGCTTCTCAGGTTGTGTTTCTTCTTGTGAATCTT
>CAZWOY010000110.1:0-5372 GCA_964635255.1 uncultured bacterium | reverse complement strand
CTCAAGCAACTCTTGTTCGACTTTTTCCTTTATCGCTCTTACTTCAGCCTTATCATCCGTTGTATCCTCAGGCAATTTGATTTCCGCTTGCTCTCGCTCATCCGTCAAAGAACCTTCCGTTCTAAATACGACCTCAAATTTTTCATCATCGATGTATTCGACGTCATCCGATTTCACACCGGCGGCATCCTCTGCAGTCTTTTCGATTTCCTTCTTTTCGCTGGTTTTATATTGATATTCCCGCGGAACATACTCATCCGAATCGAAAGAGGTCGATCTTTTTAGACCTGACGGCAGCAATCCTTTTTTCAGGAGAACCGTCCGCAATACGCCGGTGGTTAACTGTTCGGCGTCTGCCTCGCTATAAATACCCTCCCGCACCGCAATCCGCCTGAGTAACTCGGCTTGGTGCATCTTTTGAGCGGCGTCATCCATCTGATCAAGTTTCAGAAGTTCATCGAGATGATGGATATACCTTTCCTTGTCTTGCTGTTCACTTGCAATTTCAGCGCATCTCTGGTGGGCATACGGATTGTATGGATCTGATTCAAGGGCTTTTTCGAAGGCCTTTTGAGCTTCTTTTTGCTCCTGCCGGGCTAAATGGAGATTACCTTTAACTATCCAGCCAGTCGCATAGTCAGGCGTCTTTGCCAAACCTTCGTCCAAGGTTTTCTGCGCTTGCTTTACTTTACCCAGTTGAAGATAGAGTTCGGCAATGCGCGCAAATAGAAACGGCATTTTATGCTGCGCTGCGCGAAGTTCGTTTAATTTTTTTTTAACTTCTCTTGAATCTTCCACTCTTTGTACCCAAAGTTAAGGACGTTCTAAACTTTCGGGCATTATTTTTTCCAAATATGCCACTGCCAACTCGAAATCGATCTGCGCGTTTAAGGCTTCCCGTTTAGTGCGCGTTAACTCAAACTGGCTGTCGATCAGTTCTCGTGAACTAACTAAACCGTTTTCGAACCGCTGCTGCGTAATTTCCAGACTTTTTTCCGATAAATCTACCGCAGCGTTAGCGATATCGATTCTTTGCCGGGCAAGTTTAACGTTTCTGATTGCTTCTCGCAATTCCTTGTTAAGCTGCGCTTCTCTTTCAATTAACTCTATTTTTGCTTTGTGTATTGCAGTGCGCAGCGATTGTATCCTGCCATGCGTCGTGCCAAATCCATAAATCGGAATCCGGAAGTTCAGCGTAATTCCAACATTTCTGTCGCCTCGCTTATCCAAGTTTTCAAACTGTTCCCGCCGGTTGTCCAATTCATAATATGCATTGAGCGTCGCAGTCATCCTTTCTGATAATATAGAAGCTTTTGTCTGTAATTCAAGTCGCTCGAGGTTTAATCTCTCTCTTTTTAATTCTAATCGCTCTTTTATGGAATTATAATTAACTTCCATATCCGGTTGATTCGCTTTATCGGAGTATTCGGTTATGACTAACTGGTCGATAGGCAGTCCTAATTTCAGGTTAAAATTCTCACGATTTGATTCTAAAGCCGCTTTGACCTGAAAATATGAACCTTCCCGTCTCGCAAGTTCAACCTGTATTTGCAAAAGTTCAACCTCCGGGATCAATCCGGAATTGAGTTTTCGCTTTGCGAGCTCTTCCGATTCCCGTCCCGACTCAAGGTCCTGGCGGCTGATCTCAAGCGCTCCTTCGGCTTGAACCAGATTATAGAAAAGATTAGTTACCTCATAAATTATATTGCGTCTTTGCAATTCATAATTAATTTGACCCATGTTATAATCGATATTTCCAATTTTTTGCTCTCTTCCTACCGGATTGCCTGAAAATATCGGTTGTTCAAACGAAATCCGGTTCATCCATGAGTATTCTTTGTAATACTGTTTTTCATCGAATTCCGTCCAATACCACTCTCGCTTATACAGTTGACTTGTAGCGCTAAGATTAGCTCCCCAAGGTAGCTTTTGATCGACATTCAACTGTCCCTGCCACCTCAAGTCTCCTGAAGGCACCCGAGTCGGGATATATTTAACCGAATCAGCCGGACTATTGGGATCTAACAGCAATTGTTCATTAATAGATTCGCGCCAGTCCGGTACCCACTGGTTTAAATAGATCTGTGGATAGCGTTCGCCCCTTGTGCTAGTCCAGTTTTCAGCAGTCCTGATGGAATCGTACTTAGCCTGCCGTATCGACGGACTATGCTCTAACGCCAGCTTTACAGCTTCGTCAAGCGAAAAACTTAATGTATCCGATGCATAGCCAATTCTGCACAGGATTACCATTACAGTCAAATATAGTAAACAGAACCGGATAATGAAACCTATCATTTTAACCTTGAATAACTTAAGTTTCATTCAAAACGCAATGCAGCTATTGGATCTAATTTTGCCGCCCGTCTTGCAGGCAAATAGCCGAAGATTATGCCCACGCCCGCGGACACGCCTACCGCAATAAGAATTGACCAGATGGAAACAGCGGTTTCCCATTTCGCATAAAAAGAGATTCCCTGAGCTAATACAATCCCAAAGATAACGCCAACTACGCCGCCGGATAACGAAAGAAGAGTTGCTTCGGCTAAAAACTGGCGGGCGATATCGATTCGCTTAGCCCCCAGAGCTCTGCGGATTCCGATTTCGCGCGTTCTTTCCAGAACGGATGCAAGCATAATATTCATAATTCCGATTCCACCCACCAACAGGGATATCGAAGCTATCGTCCCCATCACAATATTAAATATTCTCTGCGTTTCCTGATGTTGGCGCAGCAACTCTTCCGGCACTATTACCTTAAAATCCTTTATGCCATTATGTCTTCGTTTCAGTATTTTTTCAATCAGACCGGCAAAAACCGGCAGATTGCCGATCGACGAAAATTTTACGACAATTTGATCGACTTCGGATTCGCCTCTCCGCGGCGGCATTCTTAGGAGCAAGGTTTCAAGCGGAACATAGATATCAAGATTGCGGTTTCTTAGTTTTATCCCCTGAATTTCACTTCCGACCGTTTGTCGATCCAAGACTCCCGCGACGGTTACGATTGTCCTGCCGATTTTCACTTCTTCATCGACCGGCGCCTTCAGTGGGAACAGTTCTCGCGCGACGTCCCATCCCAACACGCTTACTCTTCTGTAATCAACGGCGTCCAAGTCAGTAAGCGCTCTGCCGGAAAAAATATCCTCTTCGATCAAATGAAACATATCCGGCGTAGTGGCGACGATGTTGAATCGGCCTTCATTAGAGCCCGCCCGCACTTTGACTTCGGTCATCCGCTGCGGAACCGATATCTCGATTTCCGGTATTATTTGGGCTAAAGCCCTGGCGTCGGCTATTGTCAATCCTTTCGGATTTTTCTTCACCGCCTCGGTTCTTTCTTCACCTTCCTCCGGTCTTGATTCCTCAACAATTATGTTTGAAGCTCCCATCAGTTTAATCTGCTTCAACGCTTCCTGCTTAGCTCCCTCACCGATAGAAGCCATACTGATTACTGCTGCGACCCCAAATATTACTCCCAGCGTAGTCAAACCCGATCGTAATTTGTGTGTTTTTAATCCATCCCAGGCGCTGAGAATCAGCTCTTTATTTAGATAAGTAAACTTCAAAATTCTATTGTAAACCGCTTTTTCTGCGTGCTATGCCTATTTATATCAACTATTGCTATCATTTATTTACTAATCCGGCTATTCTCCACCCCAATTCACCCCAAAGGCATAAATCGTTATTGAGCAAACTAAAAGCAATCGGCAAACAACACAATATAAATCAATCTGCGATTTCATTTTAATCTACAATAGTTTTGTTCGGGATAAGGTTTTTACCATCGTCCTCTTTATCTTTTTGTCCATTGGTATCAAGTTTGGTTCTGAGATCGTAATCGGTTGTCGGATCGATAAGCGAAACAACGCCGCCTTCTTCAACGCCTTCTTCGATAATCACAAAGTTATCGTTTCTCGGTCCAATCTCGACTTCAACCCCCTTCCACCTGCTGCCTCTATCGACGTAAACTAGGTTTTTTCCGTCCCGCGTGAAAACCGATTCGATGGGAACATAGACTTTATTCTGATACGTATCGACAATAATTTCCACTGAAGCGGACATTCCCGGTTTGAGCAATTTATCCGATTCATCGATTCGCACTTGAACGTCGAATACCCTTTCATCGCTCGATCCTCTATTTTCGGTTGCCATTGTAGCAACATCGATAACTCTGCCATGAAAAACCGGCTCAGGATATGCGTCCAATTCGATAAGCGCTTTTTTACCCGTATCTACTTTAGCGACGTCCACCTCGTTAACCGAGGTTTCAACCAGCATAATCGACAAGTCCGGAATTTCCAGCAGCGCCATGCCTCGCCAAGGGGTGTCGCCGATCTTGATCTTGGTCATATCCCCTCCCTTCCAGATTTCCTTATACACAACCAATCCCGGACCGGGAGCCGTAATTGTAAGTTTATCCATATCCCTCTGGGCTCTTTCGAGATCCAATTCCGCCTGCCTGATTTTCCATGCCAGCGAAGAGCTGTCTTCCGCATCGATTTTCCGCTGCGCTTCAACTTTCTCCAGAGTTTGATCCAGCGATAATTTCGACTGGAGGAGATTAAGACGTCCTTCTTCGATCCTGATATCGGCTTCAAATTTCAACTGCTCCATTCGAAGTTCCGCTAATCGATAACTGGCGCGCGCGTTTTCGACCGAAGCCATTAGCGAAGCCATATTCGATCTCATCGATGCAAGGCTGCGCGTCAGGTTCGATTGAGCGATGTTCAATTCCGCTTTTAATTCGTCGATCCTTTGCGCCATTTCCGTAGTATCGAACTGAACCAAAAAATCGCCCTCCTCGACGACTGTGCCTTCAGGAACAAGATCGATTATCTGCAGATTCATTCGGATAGGGGGCGCAGTAATTGTAACCGAATTTTCGGCGCGGAGTTTGCCGGTTTCCTTAAGATTGATAGTAAATTCGCCATATTGAGCTTCAGCGGAAGGCAGATCGGGAGCGCCGATTAAAAACAGTCTGGCGACAATTACAATCGCAACCAGGATGATCAGAAATATACCCCCGATTTTCCATCGATTGCTTATGTAGTTAGCAATGCCAGGCTGTAAGGTCATTGAGTTTTAACGCCTTTTTTTGTTTACTTCTTTGAGTATAAGATAGTAATATAAAAAGTAAAATCAATCAGTTCATACTGTTCAGGGCTGAAATTTGTTAAACAGTTCAGAAAATAGCGTCTCCATTGGGTTCTTTCCCGCAAAACTCCGTCAGGCGAGGACGACTGACGGGCAAGCAGTACTCCGTCAGGCGTGGACGACTGACGGGCAATTACTTGGCCGAGTTGACGGGCAATCGCTATTAACTCGTTCCCACGCTCCTGCGTGGGAATGCATACCGACCTTAACTCGTCCTT
>CAZWOY010000109.1:8043-10575 GCA_964635255.1 uncultured bacterium | reverse complement strand
GAAGGGGGGATACAGGGGGGTTGCGACTTACGTCGGAAAATGAGTCTATTTTCATGTTCCATGGCGAAGCTCGCTTCATGAGCAATTACTTTTTCATTATCTGCGTCAAAAAAAGTATGGCAAAGCCATATCCGGTAAAACAGGCAAGAGAGATCATTTTAAAATACAAACTTGGTTGGATTGAAGATGAGTAAATACGAAATAATAATCTACCGGAACCAGGAAGACCGATATTTCATCGCCGAAGCGCTCGAATTGCCGGATTGCGCAGCCGATGGGGCTACCAGGCAGGAGGTATTGGCAAATGTAGAGCAGATTATTGATGAATGGATCGAGACCGCGAAAAAGCTTGGACGTCCGATACCGAAACCGAAAGGGCGCCTGATTTATGCATAAATTTTACTTGAAATAGAAAAAAAAGGAGTTTTCAACTCATGAATTTAACCGACATAGTGGCAATTTCCGCCTGCCGGACGCCGATGGGGGCGTTTGGCGGGACGTTGAAGGATATGGCGGCTTACGACGTCGGCGCCGTTGCGGTGCAGGCTGCCGTGGAACGCGCCGGATTGACCGGCGAGCAGATCGACGACGTTATTTTAGGCTCGTGCCGGCAAGCCGGCAACGGGCCTAATCCAGCTCGTACCGCCTCCGTCAGAGGGGGAGTTTCAAAAGAAACGCCGGTCATTACGCTGAATATGGCTTGTCCGTCCGGGATGCGGGCGCTGGTCATGGCTTCGCAGCAGATCAGATTAGGCGACAGCAATGTCGTTCTCGCCGGCGGATTCGACTCGATGAGCACCATTCCATACTTACTGAAAAACGCCCGTTGGAAAGGCTTTAAAATGGGCGACAAGAAGCTCGAAGACGGCTGGTCGGACTCGATCGATCCATTGATCGGACAGGGCATGGGCGCGACGGCGGAAAACCTGTACGACAAGTATAAAATCCCGCGCGAGGAGCAGGACGAGTTTGCGGCGCAGTCGCACGAGAAAGCCCACAACGCCTGGGAAAAAGGCTGGTTCAACGAAGAAGTCGTCCCGATTGTAGTTCCACCGGCTCATAAGAAAGCTGAAGAGGTTACATTCGCTAAAGACGAGACCTTCCGCTACCCGGTGAACCGCGAAAAGCTGGGCAAATTACCTGCAGTTTTCCGCAAAGGCGGCGTCGTTTCGGCCGGCAACGCCTGCGGAATGTCCGACGGCGCTTGCGCGCTGGTCATAACCCACCGCGACAAGGCGGCGGAACTGGGACAAAAACCATTGTTCTCGATCTTAGGCTACGCTCAAACCGCAGTCCCGCCCGAGACAATGGGCGAAGGACCGGGCTTCGCAATCCCAATGGCGCTTAAGAACGCCGGTATGTCCTTGAATGACATGGACTTGATTGAAGTCAATGAGGCTTTCGCCATTCAAGTTCTGGTTAATGAGAAGGAACTGGGCTGGGATCGTGCGAAACTGAACGTGAATGGCGGCGCTATTGCGTTAGGACATCCAACGGGAATATCAGGCGCGCGAATCGTAGTAACCCTCTACCACGCGCTGAAAAAGCATGATAAGGAATATGGCATCGCCGGCATTTGCGGCGGTGGGGGAGTTACGATGGCGATGGTGATAAAGAGAGAAAGTTAGGAAGGGATCAAGGGGTCAAGGGAGCAAGGGATCAAGGGATTAAGATTGAGGTTGCGATGTTTTCAAAATTAGAGGAAATAGAGGTCTGGAAAAGAGGGTGCAGGTTAGCTGTTAATGTTTACAAGTTAACCGCGGAAGGTTCTTTTTCCAAAGACTGGGGACTCAGAGATCAAGTAAGACGTTCTGCCATCTCAATACCTTCAAACATAGCCGAAGGATATGAAAGAAGTTCGAACAATGAATTCAGGCGATTTTTAATGATTGCCAAGGGGTCATGCGGAGAACTAAGAACTCAACTTCTTATCTCTAAGGCGATTGGGTACGAATCTAACGATGAAATGAAAAATATTTTACAAGAATGCACCGAAATTTCATCGATGATTCAAGGTCTTTTTAATAAATTAAATAAATCTTGATCCCTTGATCCCTTGCAACCTTGATCCCTAATTATAATGGAGATCTACGAACGAAATATCAACGCCTCCGTCAGAAGAGACGACGATGAACATATTCGAACCAAAGCTTCATTGCTTGACCTGAATCATAATATGCGCGTTGAAATTAAAGTGAATATCAAGACGCGCACAATTGTTGAAGCGCAGGGGCAAATGGTTAAGTCGCCGTTTAAAATATGCGGGCAAACTGTGAAGTTTGTGAATAATATTAAAGGACTGAAGATCGAACGGGGCATAACGAAAAAGCTCGCCGGGCTGCTTGGAAAGTCCGATGGGTGTACGCATTTGTACGAATTAGCTGTTGAAGCTGTAAGATTGTCGTCGAATGTTCTTTTCGGCTTTGAGACGGGAGACGTCGAGTGGCGCGAACGACGGTTGTCGGATGAAGAATTCATAGAAAAATCGAAAAGTTTTTTAGCAAATTCCTGTTTGCCTTTTAAGACTGAATG
>CAZWOY010000109.1:3805-7943 GCA_964635255.1 uncultured bacterium | reverse complement strand
ATGTAATGATGTAATGATGTAATGATGTAATGATGTAATGATGTAATGATGTAATGATGTAATAATGTAACTTGTAAGAGGATAATACATTTTAATGTTGTTTAAACGCTTTGAAGATATGAAGGTATGGCAGGATTCGAGAGTACTCGCTTATGAAGTGTACGCTTTTACGAATCTTCAACATTTTAAAAGAGATTTCGCTTTGCGAGATCAAATAAGAAGATCGGCAATATCGATAATGGCGAACATTGCGGAGGGATTTGAGAGGAAATCTAATAATGAATTTGTACAATTTTTAAGATATTCAGTTTCATCTGCGGCAGAAACTAAAAGCCACTTATACCTTGCGTTTGATTTGGGATATATTTCTAATGAGCAGTTGAATAGTTGTTCATTCAAATTGGAAGTTATTTCAAAACAGATAAAAGGTTTAATCAGATATCTGAGTAAGTATAATTGATGAAACCATATCGGTTTACATCATTACAACATTACATCATTACAACATTTGAGTAAAAAATGGAATACAAGTACTTAAAGATCGAGTTGAACGATTATCGGTTGGATTTGACGATTAACAATCCGCCCGTCAATATCTTAACCGGCGCCGTGATGCAGGAAATGATAACGGCGCTTAAGAGCGCTAAAGAGAACAAATCGCTCCGCTCGGTTGTAATCTGGGGCGAGGGCAAAGCCTGGTCGGCTGGAGCGGACGTTTCCGAACATTTGCCGGGTAAGTTCGAGGACATGCTGGACGTGTTCGGCGAACTGTGCGAACTGGTTCGGACTTTTCCCAAGCCTACGGTTGCGGCGGTCGATGGAATGTGTCTCGGCGGCGGGTGCGAAGTTGCGTGTATGTGCGATTTTGTGCTGGCGTCCGAACGGTCGAAGTTCGGGCAGCCTGAAATTGCGGTGGGAGTATTGCCGCCCGTGGCGTGCGCGCATTTCGGTTCTAAATACGGACTCAGTCATGCGCTGGAAATCGTCCTGACCGGCGACGCCTTCGACGCGGAAAATTCAGCGCGTTTAGGCATGATAAACCGGCTGCTGCCGGTCGAAGGCTTCAAAGAAGGAGTCGATAAATTCGTCAAAAAACTGACGACGAAGAGCGCCGCGGTTCTCGAGATCACAAAAGCCGCCGCCCTGAAAGGATTCGGCGAGAATCCGCAGAAGACGGCTTACGAGGTCGATGATATCTACCGTTCGCGGCTGATGAAAACCAAAGACGCCGTCGAAGGATTGAACGCTTTTCTTGAAAAGAGAAAGGCTGAGTGGAAAGACGAATAGAAGTGCGAAAGTATGAAAGTTCAAAAGTACGAAAGTAAATTCATAAGCGTTTTCATACATCCACGCTTTCGCACTTTCGGACTTTCGCACTTTCGCACTATCATTGAAAACAAATTAGATTTAACATAGAGGTTATTAGTGTTTTCCCAATTTAAAAACTGGTACGACAACCGGCACGATTACGCTCGCGATTGGATGGAGCGCACGGGGGGAAAGACGATGGGCTGCTTCTGCAGCTACGCGCCGGAGGAAATTCTGGTCGCCGCAAACTGGTTGCCGGTGCGGATATTGGGGTCGCATGCGGCTCACGACGTATCTGAAAAGCACATTTTCGGCATGTTCTGCCCGTTCTGCCGCGACGTTTTAGCGCAGGGGCTTAAGGGGCGGTACGATTATCTGAACGGCATTATGATTTCCCAGAGCTGCATCCACCTGCGCCAGTCGTATATGTCGTGGAAGATGCACGTTCCGGTCGATTTCCAGCATTACGTCTATATGCCGATGAAGGTCCAGACGCCGCACGCTCTCACCTATTATCGCAGCGAACTGATGAAATTCCGCGACGCGCTTGAGGAATTCGACGGCAAGAAATTGACCGACGACGACCTCGACCGGGGGATAGCCGTCGTCAACGAGAACCGCCGGCTGATGCGCGAAGTTTATGAACATCGCAAAGGCGATAATCCCAAGTTGACCGGATTGGAAGCAATGTGGATGACATGTTCGAGCATGTGGGTCGATAAGGACGAGCATTCGGCTGAAATCAAAAAGCTCTTGAAGCAGTTGCCCGACCGCGACCTGGATTTGGAAGACACGGCGAAGCTTATGATGATCGGCTCGGAAAACGACGACATACCGTTCATCGAACTTGCCGAACAGGTTGGCGCTACCTTTGTCATGGACGATCACTGCACGGGAACGCGCTATTTCTGGAATCAGTGCGAACCGCAGGAGGACCGAATGATGGCGATAGCCGAGCGTTACATCCGGCGCCCGGCATGCCCGGCTAAGGACTGGGAGAAGCGCACCCGCTTCGACCATATCCTCGAATTAGCCCGCGAGTGGGACATAGTCGGCGCAATCATCATCCAGCAAAAATTCTGCGACCCGCACGAAGCCGACATGGTTCCGCTGCGCAAGTTTTTGGACGACAACGATATCCCAAACCTGATGTTAGAATTCGACGCGACCAATCCGCTGGGTCCATTCAGGATTCGCGTGGAAGCGTTCCTCGAAATGATTGGGACTGAGGATTTATTCTGAATAAGGGATCAGGGAAGCAAGGAAGCAAGTTTCCCCCCTTCTATTGAAGGGGGGATAAAGGGGGGTTGAGGCAAACATGAAAGTAACGCTTGAAGAAAACAACCGGATAACCTTGCCGGAGGAGATTGTTGAAAAGCTGAAGCTCTCCAAAGACGACGAATTTATCGTAGTCCTGGAGAACGGCGGCATTCAACTTATACCGGCAATTACGATTCCCAAGGATGAGGCTTATCTGTTTACGCCATTTTGGCAGAAAGCTATAAGGCAGGCTCAGAAGGAGTTGGCGGAGGGGGATTATGAGGTGTTCGATAATGTCGAAGACCTGTTGAAGGATTTAAACTCCTGATGCAGTTTGTTCGACTCCCTCATTTTAAACGTCTATGGAAGAAACTCCCACAGTCTATTCAAGAAAAAGCAGGGAAAACCTTTCATTTATTGGCGGAAGATCGTACGCATCCATCATTGCGATTGAAAAGGTTTCAGCGTAACCCAGAATTTTGGGAGGTGCGCATAGACAAAGAACATAGACTTTTATGCAAAATAGAGGATGAAAAGATTATACTTGTTGCAATTGGTTCACATGAAATTTTAGACAGGTTTAACTGATATTTCATGTTCAGCCAATTAAAAAATAGGTAATAAAAGTACAGCATGGTAAAAGTAGATTCTGAAATAAGATCCACGATCGCGAGCCGAATAACCGGTGCAATCGATCCGCAGGCTATCGTCTTATACGGCGGTCACGCCCGTGGGGAAGCGAAGGAAAGCAGGTAACTAACGATGAATGATGTAATAACAAAAATGCTATTGACAGGCGCTGATTTGTTGGAATACTCTGATTTTATACAAATATGCCAGGAGTTTGAGAATTATTATATCGAATTCAAATGATTTAAGCGACGAAGAGGAACGTATAGGTAGATTTGCAAATGGCAATGGATCAACTTCTTTCACAGATAAGATTTGCTGAAATCTTATATCTAAATGGAGAAATAAAATGTCAAAAAAAACCAAAAAAAGAATAGAACTAAAAACCAAAATTTCCAAACTCCCGGATTCTAAAATCGGGGAAGTTGCTGCTTTGGTTGATTCTATTTTGGCTGAAACCGAGAACCAAAGTAAAAGAAGAGGCAGTTTGGAAGGTATCTGGAGGGATATCGGATTTGAGAAGATCATGGATTTGGAAGCGGAAATAAAAGAGGTTCGTAAAAATTATTGGATATCCTTTTGCCCATGAGCATCGAGGTAGGATAGATAGCTATTGATAGCTTTGTGTAACATAAGAAATTTGAACAAATGAGAAATAAAAATGTCAATTAAACTAACAGCTTCAATATGGCAGGAAGACGATAGATTCGTGTCTCTCTGTCCCGAGTTGGGAGTTTCTTCATTCGGCAGAGATTCAGATCATGCTTTGGAAATGCTGCGAGATGCGGTTGAACTGTACTTGGCGAATGCTAAGGAATTGGATATGTTGGAAAACTAACGGGAGTGAGTGTCAAACTAAAGAGAATGCCCGTCAGGTGTCCCCACCTGACGGAGAGAGGATATAGAGTGCCCGTCAGGTGTCCCCACCTGACGGAGAGAG
>CAZWOY010000109.1:0-3705 GCA_964635255.1 uncultured bacterium | reverse complement strand
CATTCTATTCTTCGAAAGGATTGGGAATGGTTGGCTCCTGTCAGGTGAGGACACCAGACAGGCGCTCGCTATGGTTGCCAGACAGGCGCTCGCTATGGTTGCCAGACAGGCGCTCGCTGTGAGTGAATTGACAGGCGATACCGTTAGCCATGGCTCCTGTCAGGTGAGGACACCAGACAGGCACTCGCTATGGTTGCCAGACAGGCACTCGCTATGGTTGCTAGACAGGCGCTCGCTATGGATTCCAGACAGGCGCTCGCTGTGAGGGACTTGACAGGCGCTTGCTGGGGATGCCTGGCAGACATTCATTTTAAGTAAAAGTAAACTTTTAAACATACAGGAAACAAAATGCCAAAATACCCGACAGAACCTTTGAAATGCTGGAATAAGGCTAAGGAAATCCGGCAGAAATATTATGCCGATTATGCGGCGGCTAAGGATAATGGGGGGCTGCGCTGGACCGGGGGGGCGTGGTCGTTCGATGCGATTCCTGCGGGACTGGGCGACGACGTCTATCCGATTACGGGCGAGCCGTATGCGGCGTCGATTGCGTTTAATAAGAAATTCTCGCTGCGCTGCCTCGAGGAAGCAGAATCGCGTGGCTGGGCGAGAGACCTCTGCGCCTACATGCGCAACTACTGGGGATCGATGTACTTAGACGAGTACAACGACGGCGGCAAGTATCCGAAACCGGACTTCGCGTTTCAGGATCATATCTGCTGCAGCCACGCCAAGTGGTATCAGCATGTAGCGGAATACAAGAACATTCCCTATTTCTGCATCGACGTTTCGGTAGGGCCTTACAAGGATCTGGACGAGAACCGGCTGATGTTCGTCCTCAATCAGATGCACGAATCGATCGAGTTCCTCGAAAAAGCGACCGGCAGGAAATACGACGATGAAAAGCTTATTCAGGCGGTAAAGAACGACTGCGAATCGACGTCGCTCTGGGCGGAAATCTGCGCCCTGAATAAAGCCGTCCCGGCGCCGCTGGACGAGAAGTCGATGTATTCGCTGTATGTCCTCGATACGCTGCAAAAATCGGGCGGCGCCGTGGTCGAGTTTTACCGCGAATTGCGCGACGAGGTCAAAGACCGCGTCGAACGCGGAATTGCGGCGACGCCGAATGAAATATGCCGGGTTATGTCCGATACGCAGCCGCCGTGGGGATTCCTGAACATCTTCCGCTATATGGAAAAATTCGGGACAGTGTCTATCGGCAGCCTTTACACATTCGGACTCGAAGGCATCTGGGAAGACAAGCCGGACGGAACCTGGGGACCGCGCACCACGCCGATGGAACTTGGAATTCCGATGGAAACGCGCGATCAGGCGCTGCGCATTTTAGCCGACTGGAATTTGTCCAAACCTGAATGGCAGCATTTCTACGACGCCGATCTGAAATCCAAAATGATGGTGCGGATCGCTAAAGAATGGAAGCTCGACGGCGTGATGCTGCACATGAACCGCGGCTGCGAAGGCTTGTCGTGCGGAATCGCCGAAAACCGGATCGCGCTGATCGAATCGGGAATTCCGGTCATGACGTTCGAAGGCAACATGGGCGACGAACGCGAATTCGACGCCGGAAAGACGCGGGACAGGATCGATACGTTTATGGAAACGCTGGGTGTGGCTGAGATTGTGAATTAGTGTGGGAAAAGTTAACAAGGATATACAGGATTTACAGGATTGTAATCGTTCCCACGCGCGAGCCTGGAAACAATTACAAAGTGTCTCGTCTTGAAAAAAATTGGTCTCGTTCCCACGCGCGAGCCTGGGAACGATTACAAAGTTGGTCTCGTTCCCACGCTCCCGCGTGGGAACGAATAAGAAGATTTTGGTCTCGTTCCCACGCTCCCGCGTGGGAACGAATAAGAAGATTTTTAATTTCAAACATAAAACGGAGTAACAATCATTGATTACTGCTGGAATGGATCTTGGCGCTAAGACGGTTAAGACGGTTTTACTGCGGGACGGCGAGATTATCGCTCGCGACATACGGCTTTCGGGATTCGAACAGGAGACGTCTGCGTCGGAATCGATGAACGAAGCTATTAAAAAGGCGGGAATCGAACCGAACCAGATCGAAAAAATCGTCGCGACCGGTGCGGGAAGGAAAACGGCGCCGTTTACCAAGGATATCATCACCGACGTCGGGGCGGCGGCGCGAGGCGCATTTGTGCGCAATCCTGACATACGCACCGTAATCGACGTTGGCGCTGAAGAAGGCAGGGCGATCACAGTTACGCCCGGAGGCAAAGTTAAGGACTTTGCAGTCAACGAGAAATGCGCCGCCGGTTCGGGAACGTTCATCGAAGCCATGGGGCGCGCGCTGGAATTGACGATATACGAATTCGGACCCCTGGCGCTGACCTCGGATCAGGCAGTGCCGATGAACGCGCAATGCGCCGTGTTTGCGGAGAGTGAAGTCGTTTCGCTGCTTCATGCGCGAATTCCTAAGAAGGATATCGCCCGCGCAGTCTGCGACGCAATCGCCAGCCGGATCGTTTCGATGGCGCGGCGGATTACGATCGAGCCGGAAGTGGCGCTGATCGGCGGCATGGCATTTAACGACGGTTTCGTAGCAGCGATGAAGCGAACGCTCAACGACGTGGAAATTCACGTCCTGGATGAACCGGAATTCGTATCCGCCGAAGGAGCCGCCTTTGCCGCAATGGACAAAGTTCAAGGGCAAGCCCCTGTCGAGGTTGAATAATAAAGACAATAAGGGAGAGTTTTAATGGCTAAAGAATTTTGGCGCTGGAAAGAATACAACTGGCACGATGAGAACCGAGATCCTCAAACCGGAGATGTAATTTCCGCCGGAGTGGACGTCGGTTCGGTATCCTCGCAGGCGGTGATAATGGTCGATGGCGAACTTTACGCCTTCTCGAATATGCGCACCGGTTCGGATTCGCCCAACAGCGCGCTGAACGCCATAAAATGGGCGCTGGAAGACACCGGGCTGACGCTGGAAGACATACGCTTCAAAGTCGGCACCGGATACGGCAGAGTCAATGTGCCGTTCGCCGACAAAGCGATCACTGAAATCGCCTGTCACGCTCGCGGAGCCAACTTTATGTACGGTCCGAAAGTTCGCACTATTCTCGACATGGGCGGACAGGACTGCAAAGCGATCCGCTGCGATGAACGCGGGAAGGTTACCAACTTCCTCATGAACGATAAATGCGCCGCCGGTACGGGACGCGGAATGGAAGTTTTCGCAGATCTGCTGCAGATCCCGATCGAGGACGTCGGCGAGATGTCGTTCGAGGTCGATGAAGAACCCGATCCGGTATCTTCGACCTGCGTCGTGTTCGCTAAATCGGAAGCCGCCGCGCTGCTGCGCGAAGGCTGGAATAAAAACCTCGTGCTGGCGGCTTATTCGTCCGCTATGGCGCATCGCGTGTTCACTCTATTAGAGCGAATCGACGTTACGCCCGAATTTGCAATCACCGGCGGCATCGCGAAAAACGTCGGCGTTGTGAAAAGACTCGAGGATGAACTGAAGATACAAGCGCTTAAATCGAACGTCGATACGCAATTGGCGGGAGCATTAGGCGCGGCGTTGTTCGCCAAAGCGCTGTACGAAAAGAAAATGAAGAAAAAATAGTCAACCGCCAAGGCGCGAAGAACACAATGAAGAATTCTTATTAGTTAGGTCATAAAATGTTATCCCTTAGTAGGGCGGGCGTCTCTGCCTGC
>CAZWOY010000108.1:0-10617 GCA_964635255.1 uncultured bacterium | reverse complement strand
GATCACGAACGCGTAGGGGTGTATGAGGTGCGCGGCGCTGAGCGCCACCGCGAACAAGGTGATGTGAATCCACCGCCGATCGGTGACGTAACGATAGAACAAGGCGATGGGCAGCGCCGAGAAGTAGCCGGCCATCACGTAGGCGATCATCCCGCACCACCAGCACCACCTGGCGAAGGAGTCGGTGTACCAGAGGCAGAGGGCGAGCCAGGCGGCGATCAGGGCCACCCAGGGGCTGAGCCGAAAGAGACGGGCCGAGGTGTACGCCACGAACGGGACCAGCAGGTGGGCGAGCAGGATGAACAGGTTGAAGCCGATGGAACTTGCGAACGCTGCAAGACCATGACCGAAACGCGGGATATGGAACAATGGTTCTTCAGGATAACGGACTTCGCGGAAGACTTGCTGGAAGGGCTGGAGAAAATCGATTGGCCTGAATCGACCAAGAACATGCAGCGGCATTGGATCGGGAAATCCGAAGGAACCGAGATCGTGTTTAAGGTCGAAGGTTATGATGAAGAGATTAGAGCGTTCACAACCCGCGCTGACACGCTGTTTGGCGTTACCTATGTCGTGCTGGCGCCGGAGCATGAACTGGTCGAACGGATTGCTGCGCAAGCACAGCGTGACAAGGTAAACGAGTATATCAAAGCGTCCCGCGCCAAGTCCGATCTCGAACGCACCGCCACGGAGAAGGACAAGAGCGGAGTCTTTACAGGCGCTTATGCGATCAATCCCGTTAACAATGAACGAATTCCTGTCTGGATTGCCGATTATGTACTGGTTTCTTACGGAACGGGCGCAGTCATGGCTGTCCCGGCGCATGATCAACGGGACTACGAATTTACCCTGAAATACGGTCTGGAGCTCAAAAATGTAATCAAACCGGCGGATCCCGGGGAGGAAACGCCGGATAACCGCGCCTATGAAGATTACGGCGTTATGTTCAATTCCGGAGAATTCAATGGATTAAGCTCTGACGAGGGCAAAGCAGCTGTAACTGAATGGCTTGAGGAACGCGACTTAGGAAAAGCCACAATCAGCTACCGGCTGCGGGATTGGTCGGTTTCGCGTCAAAGATACTGGGGCGCGCCGATCCCGATAATATACTGCGATAAATGCGGAATGACGCCGGTTCCTGAGTCGGATTTGCCGGTAAAACTGCCTGAAAACGTCGAAGATTTTAAACCTAAAGGGACTTCGCCGCTGGGGGCTATCGAAGATTTTATGAATGTGAAATGCCCCGCGTGCGGCGGCGATGCAAAACGCGATCCCGACACGATGGACACGTTCGTCGATTCAAGCTGGTATTTCCTCAGATACACATCGACGGATTTCGATGACCGGCCGTTCGATAGAGACCGCGTCGAAAAATGGCTGCCGATCGACGTCTATATCGGAGGTCCGGAACATGCGACCGGTCATCTGATTTATGCCAGGTACATAACTAAATTCCTGCACTCGATAGGCAAAATAAACTTCGACGAACCGGCTGAAAAAATGGTGCATCAGGGAATTATAACCTACAACGGACAGCGCATGTCCAAATCCAAGGGCAATGTGGTAAATCCGGATAAATTTGTCGATGAAAACGGCGCGGACTGCTTTCGAATGTATCTGATGTTCATGGGCGACTACACCTTAGGCGGCGACTGGTCGGACGAAGGGATCGTGGGAACGAAACGATTCCAGAATCGCGTTTACAGGCTGATGAAGAAGTGGGAAGATGCGCTGCAGGGCGTTCAAACCGATCGCGCCAATCCGAATCGCAACCTTAACCGCGTTTTGAACTATACGATTAGGGAAGTTACGAACGACCTGGGAACGTTTCAGTTTAACACCGCTATATCGAGACTGATGGAACTGCTGAATGCGCTGTATGGATATTGTTTCGAAGATGAGACGATGGGAAAGGTCGATAAGCCGTTTCTGAAAGACGTATTCGAAAAAATGACCTTGCTGCTTGCGCCATTGGCGCCGCATTTTGCCGAGGAACTGTGGGAAATATTGGGAAACAAGCCAAGCGTCTTCGATCGGACAATGCCGGATTGGGATGAAAAAGCGATCGCGAGTTCGACGGTAACCATCGCCGTCCAGATTAAAGGAAAACTGATGGGAACGGTCGAGGTCGAAAAGGACGCCGGTCAAGACGTTGTCGAAAAAGCGGCTTTCGAGTTGAAGAAGGTAAAAGACAGAACCGAAGGCAAAGAAATTCGCAAGAAAATTTATGTAAAAAATAAGATTTTCAATATCGTTGTTTGAGAATCTCCGCACTTACTTTACATAATATATCTTATCAGACATTATATTTGGTTTCCTGATGGATCGAACACCCCTGACTCGAGCTACAGTAGCGTGAACACTCCTGTTCGCAAATCGCAGTAGCTCGAACACTCCTGTTCGAAATCCTCGGCTTCGATCTTCTCATGCGCCGTGTAGGCAGATCGGAGGCGGTCAGAAGCGTTTCCTCGACCGGAACCTTGCGCGGTAACGGTCGAAACGGTGAGATTGTCGATCAGTTAGAGTTGACTGAAGGGCAAAGCGATAACGCCCGAACCAAGTGGCAGTTGATCAGAACCTGTGTGAACTACATAACCTCGGTCTATTCGATCGGGAAAATCCTTCATAAGCGATTGAATGGAAGAAGCCATTTGAATACGGGGCGTGGCGGATTTTTTCACCTCAATGGGGATAAGTTTAAGTCCATCGTCAATAAGTATATCGACTTCACTCCCATGAGAGGTTCTCCAGAAATACATTTTAGGGACTCCACCTCGGTGAAATATCCTTTTATAAATCTCGGTCACGACAGCAGTTTCAAATATTGCTCCACTCATCGGACTAAAAACAGCATGTCCAGGATCTTTCAATCCAGTCAGGTAACAAAGTGTACCAGTGTCAGTGAAATATACTTTTGGCGATTTTACGAGTCGCTTGCCGGCATTTTCAATATACGGACGCAAAACGATTACGATGAAAGAAGCTTCCAGCACAGACAACCATTGTTTTGCTGTGCTGAATACAATTCCCAAATCCCGTGCTACATCCGAAAGGTTCAGCAATTGACCGCTGCGAGCAGCCAATGTGCGGATGAAAGATTGAAAGGTCGTCAAATCCCCAATCTGCTTGATGGAACGAACATCCCTGTCGATATAGGTTTGAATATAACTTCCGTGCCACACTTCCTGATTAAGGTTAGGCTTAGAAATAAGTTCCGGGTAAAATCCTCTCAGAAGTTTTTCCCACAAGTCAATGGAAGAGATAGCAGGATTATACGGCTGTTTCGATTCACGTTCCCATGGGAAAGATGCGTTTTCAATTTCAGCGCACTCATTTTGAGACAATGCGAAGAGTTTCAGCATTGCAGTTCTGCCAGCGAGGGATTCTGTGATGTTTTCAAGCAACGAGAAATTCTGCGATCCAGTAAGGATAAAGAGACCAGACTCCTGCCGTCGTTGATCGATTATTTCTTTGATGTATGGAAAAAGAACCGGAGCATACTGAATCTCATCGATAATTACCGGTGGTGGATTGGACTCAAGAAATCCCTGTGGATCGCGTTGAGCCGCTTCACGCAGATGTGACAGCTCCATCGACACATAGCGATGCGAAGATCCAAATATCTTCTTGAGTATCGTTGTTTTGCCAGATTGTCTGGGACCGGTCAAAGTAATCGACGGGAACTGACCAGCGATATCTACCAGCGCCGATTCAAGGTTACGGCGAATGTATGTTTGATTCATATTGTGTCTCCTGTGTTGTGTGTAATATCGCGTTTTAAAAGTGAATTTGCAAGTTTTGGGGCTGAATTGAGAACTTTTTTTAGATATTGTGTAAAATTCACTTTTCAAAAGTGAATCTGCACGTTGTCTGGAAAGAGACCGGAAATTATGCATTTGAACTGCAAAATTTCCGATGGAAGGTCACATAACACAGGAATCCGGTACCTACGCGCCGCCTTCACATCCATCCCCGCTTTAGCAGCGGATAGTGAATAATTGTTACCTTCCCTAATCGATTTCATTAAAATCCTTACTTGTTGTTCTGATATCATTTAGATCCTCCTGATATACCGATCTGAATAAATATCGATTCTTTTCTCGATTAAATGGGAATTTTAATTGTCGCCGGGTGGGAGTTTTAATTGTCGCTCATCAAATCTTTTCTTTTACTTTCCGTCTTGGGAAAGGCAGATATCAATCTCCTTATTAAAGACATTGTCTTGCTGAAGGAATTAGTGTATAAATAATATAATGAATTAGAGTTATTATCGCAATTATCTTTGTATTCAATAACCGCAGGGAATGGTGTTCATCAGGCTGCAGCGCGCCACCCTGCGGAGACGCACAACCGAACAGCGTTGGCTTCCTGTCCCCCCCCTTTTCATTCCCCCCCGCACAGCGGGGGGAAAAGAAGGGGGCGAAGCATTAAAGATCACCAGACATGCCAGAAAGGGAACGGATCCCCCGCCTGCGCGGGGACAAGCATCAACCTGCCCATCCGGCACACGTTCGAAACGGTGAGATTGTCGATCAGTTAGAGTTGATTGAAGGGTACGGCAGTAATGTTTCTTGCAACAGGACTTTTTGTATTACCTGTGTAAACAATAAATCCTCGCGGCATTCGTTCGCCGAAGTCCTCAAACAAGGTCTTGATGCTTGCAGCCATCTTGCTTTTCGGTGTACCGATCTTTTTGACTTCCACAGGAACGAGCATAGCGCCAGATTGGATAAGTACATCCACTTCAACACCGGAGGACGTTCTCCAAAAGAACATCTGCGGAATATCTCCCCGATGTGTAAGACGCTTATAGATTTCAGTAACGACGGCGTTTTCGAAGATAGGTCCGCCCATGGGACCATCTGCGGCATGCCCGGGTTCCTTCAATCTGGCGAGGTAGCAGAGTGTGCCAGTGTCGGTGAAGAAAACTTTTGGAGTTTTTACAACTCGCTTGCCCATGTTTTCGAAGTAAGGTCTCAGGATAATTATCTGGTATGTCGCTTCAAGGACAGAAATCCAATGCTTGACGGTATTAACCGCAACCCCTATATCCCGCGCCAGGTCAGTCAAATTAAGCAGTTGTCCGCAGCGTACGGCAAGAGCCAAAATAAAGGATTGAAACTGATTGAGATCACCGATCTGCCTGAGATTGCGTACTTCGCGTTCGATATAGGTTCTGCTGTAGGCGGCATGCCACATATCCCGGTCAAGCTGTGGTTGTGCGACCAGTTCAGGATAGTAGCCTCTGAGGAATTCCGACCACATGTCAAGATGCGCTTCTTCAAGATCATTGTGGTCGTCATCTGCCTCCCAGGGAAGGAGTCTGGAAGGATTATGAATGACTTCAGAATGACTCATGGGCAGCAACTGCAGCACGGCAGTTCTACCTGCAAGCGTTTCTGTGACCTTTTCCGAAAGAATGAGATTCTGAGAGCCTGTAATCAGGAACATCCCCCGTTCAGATCTGTTCTCGTCAATCTGAATCTTGATATAGTGCATCAGATCAGGCACATACTGAATCTCATCGATGATGACAGGAGGTTTGTATTCCGAAAGGAATCCTCTGGGATCTTCCGCAGCAAAGGCACGAGCATCTGGATCATCCATTGACACATATCTGTGCGATTCTCCAAAGAGATGCTTGAGTACAGTCGTTTTACCCGACTGTCTTGGTCCTGTCAGTACTATCGCCGGAAAGTTTTTCGCCGCACGGATAAGCGCTGGTTCAAGACTTCGATGGATATACGTAAAAGACATAATCACCTCTGTTTACCGGAAATTATGCAATTTGAGTGCATAATTGCAAGTTAAATAAAATATTTTCGGGGAGTGAAAAGAAAAAAGACCGAAGATCTCTGGTTAGTTGTTCGACCTGAACAGAAAGCATTCCCTGAGTTTTGCAAGGATAACGTCAATCAAATCGGGATAAAGAAATATCAGCATGATGAAAACATACGAGTAATTATGCATTCGAAAAGCATAATATCCGGTGTACCGACCGGAAGGCGGAGAATTTATCTCGGAAATCATGGATATTGTGCAAATTCACTTTTGATAAATGAATTTGCACGTTTTAAGAATGCTCCAAACAAAGAATCGCTGATGCAATATCAGGGTAAATCAAGAACTGCTCTAAGCGATTCATTCACTTCAATAAAGAATGAATCTGAGATACTTCCCAGCTTCCGTATGACGCGCCGTTTATCAATCATGCGCAACTGGAAGGCGACCACCAGACTATCTTTATCGAGACCACCTTCCCCGGCTGGAAGCAGAGTTAATCCGAGTTCGGATTGTTTGAGGTTTTTAGCGTCAGTGACCGGGCACACAATTATTCCACGAAAAACATCGTTGAGTTCCTTTGGTGAAACTACCAGGCATGGGCGTGATTTGCCACGCTGTTCACTACTAATGGTTGGTTCAAGATTGACTAAAAGGATATCTCCTCGGTTGATATCAGTCATCTTGCCAACCCTCTGTTTCGGTTGCACTCCAGTCGTCACCGACGCTGTTAATTATATCAGCATACTTGATTGCAGTGTCTCGCAATCGATGCAATCTCATTCTTCGATGTTCATCAGCGAGAAACGCTTCAAGAGCCTGTCTGCCAAGTTCAGCGAGACTCACGCCTTTGCGAGCGGCAATTCTCTCCATTTCGGATCGAGTTTCCCTTGTAATTGGAATGTTCACTCGACTGATGACCGCTGCTGTTTTTGTTGGACTCATTATCATCCTCTATATTATATCATTTTTTATGACATAAATATAGTCAACTATTTGTGCGTTTGCAAGCTCGAACACTCCTGTTCGATGTGGCGTTGCGATCTTTGCGAACATGAGTGTTCGCGCTACTGGGGAGTTGTAAACAAGAGTGTTTGTCCCTCTCTTAAGATTAGGCTGCTATTACTTGTAATAGGCTCAATAATTAAATATATTTCTATTTCACCTCGATTTCAGAGTTTACATCAAAACAAAGGACGGTTTTTCATGAATTTACAGGAAATCGAAAAATTTGCTGACAGTTATTCTGTCGAAAGTCTTGATATAAAATTCACAAACTTATTCGGCGGACTTCACCATATCACTATGCCCGTTTCTTACCTGAACGAAGCATTGTTCGAAAAAGGAATCGGAATTGACAGCTCCTCCGTTCCAGGTTTTAAATCACACGGCCGCAGCGACGCTGTCATAATTCCCGATCCTGATACGGCTTTTATCGATCCGTATTGGGAAAAACCGACTCTTTCTTTCTTAGCCAGCGTCTATCGCGCCGCCGACAAGTCCGTGTATCCGCTCGATCCGCGCCAGACGGCCATCAATGCCGAAAAGCATTTGATAAAAAGCGGCATCGCCGATAAATCCGTATGGGGACCTGAGCTTGAGTTTCACATCTTCAATTCGCTAAGTTACCGAAACACTAATAATAATGCATCGTACAAGGTCATGTCCAACGAGGCTGAATGGAATGAATGCGACCTGTTTGAAGAGAATGTATCAAGTTGCTCGATTCCTCATCAAAGAGGCTATCATATAGCCCCTCCTCAAGATAAACACTATATGCTAAGGCAGAAGATGATGGATACGGCTCTATCATTTGGCATAGACGTTAAATATCATCATCACGAAGTCGGAAGGGCCGGGCAGTCGGAGATTGAAATCGAACTGGGACCCTTGCTTAAGAGCGCAGATGCAGTGGTTATGCTGAAATATATCTGTAAAATGACCGCCAAAGCCGGAGACTGCTGCCTAACGTTCATGCCTAAGCCACTCTATAATGAAGCCGGCAATGGAATGCACTTTCATCAGCATTTATTCAAAGAAGGCAAGCCGGTGTTCTATGATGCGGACGGTTATGAAGGTCTTTCCAAGACTGCGCTTTACTATATAGGCGGCATACTTGCGCACGGCTCCGCCCTGCTCGCTTTGACCAATCCATCGACTAACAGCTATAAACGGCTGGTGCCGGGATTTGAGGCTCCGGTGCGCGCTATGTTCGGCGCAGGCAATCGGTCTGCGGCTATCCGGATTCCGCGTTATGCGATCGAACCTGACCAGAAGCGCATTGAATTCCGCTCGCCTGACGCCGCCTGCAATGCATATTTAGCGATGGCGGCGCAGCTTATGGCTGGAATCGACGGCATTCAAAATAAAATCGATCCGACTGAACTGGGCATGGGACCGCATGATCAGGATATCAGCCTGATGTCGAAAGAAACGCAGGAAACGATTCCGGAACTGCCCACAAATCTTAAAGACGCCATCGACGCTCTTGAAAAGGATCATGACTTCCTGACAAAAGACGCCGTTTTCAGCGAAAACATGATCGAAAACTGGATCGATTGGAAGCTCAACAATGAGTATCAAGAAATACAAAAACGGCCTCATCCTTACGAGATGCGATTGTATTTCGACGTTTAATCGACATTTAAATTCCGGGTATTTCGATATGAACAAATACCTTAAACAACGATGGCTAATTAACGTTATAATTATAACATTAATTATAACGTCGCCATCCGTAATCTTCGCTACTCAGCCTATGCGCGACCTGCATCGACCGGCGGGAGACGATTCTGTTCCGATTCAGGAACCGTTAAGATTTGATTTTGGCGGCGAACTGCCTCGTCGTGATCTGGCGAACTATATCGGGCAGTTAGAGAGAACCGTCGAATTCCTGAATCGATTGCAGGAACATGATGAAGATAACGCCAATTTTGGCGGGATGCACGAAGGCGAGGACGAACGCTGGTATATTGTCGAAACCGATAATACTCAGGAAGCCATTCGCGTCTGGTGCGAATATGCATTGTATTTCGAAGATGTTGATTCCTACCGGCAGAATATAGCCGGCGCCTGGGTTTACACCGATAATTTTCCCGCCTGGGAAGAGGCTCAGGGCAATGAAGAAGCGCTGTACTATGCGATTCACAACTGCGGTTGGGGACTGATCGCTGAGATGCGCTACCGGGAAATCTACGGCGACGATCGGCGCGAATACGGGATCAACTGCGCTGATTTTTTAGCCGAACAGACGCCGCATATCGATCCCGATCCCGAGAATCCGGAAATGATCGATCGCTTAATGCCGCTGGTAGGCGGTTGGGCGGCGGGCGCTCTCTACCGGTATGGCATTTTGGAAGAAAATGACGCCTATGTTGATTCTGCGCTGAGAATTGCCGATGAAGTCAAGGTCTGGATAGAAACCGATCCTGAACGACTGAATGATAACGAAGTCTGGGCGCTGTGCGGAGGAACGGCAATGTGGGGCGTTCTGGAGGCTCTGGGGAGAGCCGATTCAGCCGAAACCGCCGATTGGGCGGTCGAACATCTGGAACGAATGGATACGTTCGCGAACCGGAACGGATGGAATAATTCATGGAATATCTGGTACGCTCACGCCTGGATTGCAGCTTATGACCTGACCGGCGTCGATGAATACCGGCAGAATGCAATTGTGATCGTCGATAGCCTGCTTGCGCAGGATTTGGATAGAGACGGCGGCGTCCCCCCTACTATCGGCGCCGATGAGGACGAATCCTGGGTTTCCGCTTACACAGCCTGGATGGGATTGAGCAATCTGATTCCCGCCTTGCCGGAAGTTGACGTCAACATAATCGATCTAACCGCTCCGGATCTGTCTCGCCCCTACCCGGTCGGCGAACCGATAAATTTCGCGTTACTGATGGAGAATCAAGGCGTTATTCCGGAAATAGATATTGTGGCTGGGATCAGCGGTTCTTTCAATACAAACCGTCAGATTCAGATCGAGGGCTGGCAGCCGGTTGCTATCGAATTGGAAGAGTCCTGGACGCCGGATAATCCCGGGGCGTATGACCTTACAGCTTACGCTCGCCACGATCAGGATGCAGACCGCAGCAACGATTCTTTGCATTTTGAATTAAATATTCTGCCCGTGGGCGCAGTGTCCCTTTCAACCTTGGACGCCAATGAAGCGGGAGTTCATGCCGAGTTTCATTTCTTTAACCTCGATATCGACAGTTTGGATCTGTTCAAGCTTATCGAAACCGACGCAGAAACCGGCGCAGCGATGGAAAATCTAATGGTCGGCGATTACAAGATCGTCATTATACCGGATTTTCCCTATCCGCGTTCGGTTCTAGATCGTTTTACAGTCTCAGCGGAACGAGAGAACGCAATAGAGCTGACATTGCAGCAACCGCCGGTATTGTTAGCCGATAACGACGTCGATACGACACACGCCGGCTATTATACCGCAGCGTTAAGGGAATCCGGCTTTCCCTATTACCACTGGCGCCTCGATGAGCTCGGCTCGATAAGCGACCGGAGCGGCTTGTTTAATACGGTTGTCTTTTTTTCCGGCGACCGAGAAGAGGGGACTATAAGCGAAGAAGACCGCATCCAGGTAAACCGATTGCTCAACTCGGGCCGGAATATTTTCGTGACCGGGCAGTATATTGCAGACGAATTGGCTGGCGATCCGTTTTTAGGCGAAGTCCTCCACTGCGAACATCTTATCGACGACGCCGGCACGCCTTTAATCGTCGGCGTGGAAGGCGATCCGATAATGGACGGCAGGGAGATTTTATTGTTAGGCAATCAGGGAGCCAACAACCAGGAATCCAAATCCGGAATAGC
>CAZWOY010000107.1:0-10679 GCA_964635255.1 uncultured bacterium | reverse complement strand
GGATTCCAGCTTTCGCTGGAATGACTGCCCTTGGGCAAAATCTGGATTGACTGCTCTTAGGCAAAATGTCGAACAAGAGTGTTCGACCTACTAAGATTAAATGGATAAATAGACAGCCCAATCACCCCATTTTAACAAGATAATTGAAATAAAAGAGGTGAAAAATTTGGAAACATCGCCCCTCTCAAACGTTCAACATATCGCCGCTGTATAGATACCGCTTTATCTTTCTGGTTGAGGTTTTCTGAAATTCAGCTTCCATGATCCTAAATCGGCGCACTTTCTTAAATTCTTCAAGATTATTCTGGTGTTTTGAAATCTCGTTTTTAATCAATTCATGGACGTCCTCAGGGGAGGCTTTCTTGCCGATATTCTCAAAATACAGATCGACCTGTTCGAAGTCGGGGTAGATCAACGCTCCGACGTCTTCACCATAGCCTGATTGCCGTTTAACGCCCAATACCAGCGATTCGGCAATATAATCGCTGTTATTGAGATGATGTTCGATCTCCTCCGGATACACATTTTTCCCGCCGCCGGTAACCAGCATGTTTTTCACTCGCCCCTTAATCTCGAGGTAGTTGTTTTTGTGAATTATTCCCAAGTCGCCGGTATGAAACCAACCGCTTTCTTCAAGAACCTCTTCAGTGGCGCTTTCGTTTTTATAATAGCCTTTGAAAACATTCGGACCCTTAATGCAGATCTCTCCGACGCCGTTCTCATTAAGATTGATGATCTTATGTTCGACTAAGGGAATCGGCGGTCCTACAGTAGCATGCTGAACGCGCCAGGGAGGATTCACGTGTGTCACCGGGCTGGTTTCGGTCAGTCCATATCCCTGCATAAGCCTGATTCCAAGACGGTTAAAGAAATAGGCGGTTTCCGGATTCAATGGACCTCCGCCGCTTACGAAGAATTTAACCGTGCCGAAACCGGCTTTTTCACGTACGGACTTGAACAGCTTCTCGCCCAGGCTAAGCCCTATCTTCTCACCGGCGGTAACGGACTTATAAAGCGTATTGAACATAACCTGAGTCTTTTTTCCCTTTTTCTTAACGCCTCTCAGAATTCCGGTATGCATTTTTTCAAACAGCAGCGGTACGCCGACCATCATTGTGACGTTCGTATTCTTAATATCCTCCATTATTTCAGCGCTTTTCAAACTGCGCGCGTAAGTAATGCTGCAGCCGCAATAAAACGGCAGAAGAAAACCGGCGGTGCACTCGAAACTATGGTGTATCGGCAATACGGATAAGAATGTATCCTCCTCGCCTAACGGAAATAACCGGCTTGCCGAAGCCACGTTCGACATAATATTATTCTGAGTGAGAATTACGCCTTTGCTGTAACCTGTAGTGCCTGATGTATATAAAATCGCCGCTTCTTCGGATAATTCACGCTTTGGCAGCGTATCGCCCCGCTTCGAACCGGCGTCTATAATTTCATCAAGCGCATACCCGGCTTCCTCGCAGCCGCATTCGAAACAAACGATTTCTTCAAGCGTCTTGACCTCTTCCATTTCGCTAACGACATTGATAAACTTGCCGGAAACGAAAAGGACGCGCGCGCCCGAGTCGGCAAAGATATGCCTTATACCAGACTCCGGCATCATGCTATCGACCGGCACAACGATTGCGCCGGCAGTCTGGACTCCGAGGTAACTGGCAGCCCATTTAGGTCCGTTTTCGCCAAGTACGGCGACTCTGTCGCCTTTCTTAATGCCTTTTGAGATAAGCCACCGGGCTATGGCATGGACCATATCGCGCATTTTGCCGTATGAGATTTCGGTGTAGCCTTCTCCGTTCCACGTGCGCATGACAGGCTGTTCGCCATATCGATCCGCCGCCCACTGGGCAAGTTCGCTCAAAGGGAACACGCCCTTATCCGGGATAAGATGCGATTCGTAATCGTTCATCGTTGAATCCTCACTCCGAAGGGAAAAATATGTTAAAGTTCTGTTTCATCGACTTCAGCGAAAACGTCCTCAAACCGGTCGGCTTTGCGCCAGATCTCGATCCTGCCGTTTTCGGCGACCGCAACTTTCGCGGGTCTCATGAAACCGCAGCTATTCGATGCGAAATGATCGGCGCAATACGATCCGGTGTGATGAAGTACGATTTTATCCCCCCGTTGTGGCAGCCGGTTCAGCTTCAGTTTTACTTTGCTGACTAAATCGCCGGTAAAACACAATCTGCCCGCTAAAAACGCTTCTATCGGTTTTTCTTTATCTTTTTTGGGCAGAATTTCTGCCGGGAAAATATCCGGCGTTATCAGATTCGTACCCTGATTGACAATGCCTATATCCAGCGAAACTACATAATTGCCCATAACTTTCTTTACCCAGGCGACTTCCGCAAGCGTAATCCCCGCCGTTCCGACAATGCCTCTTCCCGGTTCGGCGATGATAAGCGGCGAGCCGTTCTCGTTCAGATAACGATTCAGCGGTTTGCCTTTGTAATGCACTTTCGTCAACAGGCGTTCAAGCATATCCGAACCGGCGTACTCCGTCCAGTATGCTTTCCCGATCCATTTATCGTTCACTGCCGGGCGCCTGCCCTGCAGATATGCGTAGCCCATCGGGATATTTTCCCACGTAACCCACTCATCGGTGGGAGCTTCGCCGGCAAGCTGCTTTTTCAACCGGGCGTTAAAATCATCCCAGTCGTCTTTGGTCATGTAGTTCACCGGAAAACCGCCGCCCAGATCGATCGCTTCGACAGGAACGCTCAAATCGTCGCGGCAATGGTCCATAAGTTTAAGCAAATGCTGCATCAACCGTTCATAGCCGGTTTCATCGCATATTTGCGTGCCGATGTGAGCGGATATGCCGGCGAATTTCAGAGCGTTTTTCGCTTTTATCCGGTTGAAAACAGCGTCGAATTCATCGATATGGAAACCGAATTTCGTCCAGTTCGTCGCCGTCGATTGATCCTGCGACGTCAATCCCTCAAGCGGCATTCCGACAACGCGAATCAGAACCGGAGCGGTTTTGCCGACCTTAGCCGCAATGGCGTCCAGACGGTCGATTTCGTCGATACAATCCAGCGCGACATACGCGCCGGAGTCCGCGGCTAACTGCAGGTAGCGGTCGGTCTTGGCGTTTCCGTTGCAGACGATTTTATTCCCCGAAACGCCCTCTTCCAAAGCAGTCTGCATCTCATATTCCGAAACTGCGTCCACGCCCGATTTCAGCTCCGCAACCGTCCTGATCGCCCCCCGGCACGGATTGGACTTAACGGCGTAGCTAATCCTTAAGAAGGGATAATGCTGCTTGCCGGCTTCCATAAAGCTGATATAGTTTTCCTTAATCCGGCTCTTAAAAATAACATGCAAAGGCAGACCGAACCGCTCGCCCAATGCGGTCACAAGGTCGTAATCGATTTTATTAAGTTTGTTCATTTAAAATATCAAAATAAGCGGCGAATCTCCCGTCTTTGGAGAAGCCGGGATGTTATGGAAGGTTTTACCAAAAAGCCCGTATCAATCCGCGTCATCCGTGTTCCTGTTTCTTCTTGTTTAATGAAATTCCAACCCGTGTTCTTCATGCCATTTTTCAGGATCAGCCAGATAAGACCGAATCGAGTCCATCCCCTCCTTATCGATAAGGCGGATCGATTCGGCGACCTCCAAAGCCGTATCCATATCGATAACCGCATGAAGATCGACGCCGTTTTCGCTCAGCGTCTTGCCGCCCCCCTGCAGTCTGTCGAACAGCACGAGAGCGTCGTTGACGACAGCCCCGCTCGCTCTCAGCGCTTCGATAAAGTGCAGCTTGCTGCCGCCGTCGGTAATCAGGTCTTCGACCAGCAGGACTCGCTTGCCCTGGGGATCGCCGCCTTCGACAAGATTTGCGATTCCATAGCCTTTTTTAGCTTTTCTGACGTACATTGCCGGTTTCGACAGCGCAGCTCCCAGATAGCATGCGAACGGAATCCCAGCCGTCTCGCCTCCAGCGAATATATCGGCTTCGACCGCTTCGATTTCTAACAATAGACTAACTGCGGCGTTGAATATGCGCATAAAGGTTACATCTGATATAACCTGCCTGCAGTTGATATAGAACGGACTATAGTTTCCCGAAGCCAGCTTGAAGGGTTCGGACTGATTTACTTTGACCGCGCCGATTTCCCAGAGGTAGATTGCCGCGGCCTGTTTCAGATTTTGAAAAACGATCCCTTTTTTATCTGACATACCCTCGATCCTCGTTTTAAAGTTTACCGTGCTTTTTCATAATCTCTTTCCACTCAGCCTCATCAAGGATTTCGGATTCATCGATCAGCATGATCGGTATATCGTCCTCGATCCGGTATCTGCGCCTTGTGTTCGGATCGACGCTGACCAGCGTATCGCCGTCCAAAACCAAATCCGACTTCGTATCGGGGCAGACCAAGATATCCAAAAGCTTCTGGTCGATTGCCATTTATTTTCTCCGGAGTTTTTTGTTTTCGCTTAAGAGAATCCTGCAAACCTAAAAGAGCCTGCAAACCTAAAAGAGCCTGCAAACCTAAAAGAACCTGCAAACCTGAAAAAGCTTGCAATTTTATAAAAGCATGCAGACCTAAAAGAGCTTGCAGACCCAAAAGAGCTTGCAGACTCAAAAGAGCTTGCAGACTCAAAAGAGCTTGCAGACCCAAAAGAGCTTGCAGACCCAAAAGAGCTTGCAGACCCAAAAGAGCTTGCAGACTCAAAAGAGCTTGCAGACGCCCTCGTCTGCAAGCGGTAGCCTACGCTTCTAAAAGAGCTTGCAGACTCAAAAGAGCTTGCAGACTCAAAAGAGCTTGCAGACGCCCTCGTCTGCAAGCGGCAGCCTACGCTTCTATTTCCCGCGGCGTAACCTGCTTAATTATCACACCCGCCATTTTTAAAATCATTTCGATATTCGGCGGATGCGTCACGGCGGCGTTGGGATAGTGTTCCTCGTAAACAATTTCTTTAACGCCCGCCGCAACCAGGTTTTTAACACAATTCCAGCAGGGCGTCGCCGTTACATAAGCCGTCGAATTCATTGTGCTGACGCCTGCGCGCGCCGCGTTGGCCACCGCGTTTGTTTCAGCGTGAATCGTTGCGACGCAGTGCCCGTCGATCATCAGATGACCGACGTCGTCGCAGTGATCCGCGCTTGGCAGCGATCCGTTGTAGCCGGTCGCAAGTATTCTTTTGTCTCTGACAATAACGCATCCGGCATGAAGCCGGTCGCAGGTTGCGCGAGTTGAAACGTCGCGGGCGAGCATCAGGAAGTATTCATCCCAGGATTGCCGCATTGCTCTCCAGTCAAATTAAACCAGTTTACTAAACCGTAAAGAATTTGTTCACCAAATATATTCTCATTTCGCAGTTTTGTCAACCATAGAAATTCGACGTCGGTAAAACTCAAAATATAATCAGTTGAGGTCGAGAGAGCTTGCAATTGTTTTCGAATGAAATTATTTTCAAACTATCAGTTTAGTTGACGTCTCCGATGGCAGCCGTCAATATTTACATGCTTTCCACTTTAAGAGGAGTGAACCATGCGATATTCGAATGTAATTTTGCTTCTTGCGTTCCTAATTGTTTCCGCAGGAATTGTTAGCGCAGAAATCATTGAAGTTCCTAGCGAACGACGCACAATTCAATCGGCGGTCAACATTGCCGGTCGCGGCGATACTGTCCTTGTGCATCCCGGCGTTTATGAAGAAAATATCGATTTTAACGGCAGAGACCTGACTGTCGGGAGTTTATATTTAACTACCGGGGAGGAAGCTTATATCGATTCCACCATCATCGATGGAAATAGTGATGGCCCCACGGTACATTTCCACCGCGGCGAAAGTCCTGACGCTCGACTGACGGGTTTCACTATCAGGAACGGATCGGGCTATGATGCAAATGGAACGACTTTTGGGGGCGGTATTCACAATTGGGTCGATTCAAGTCCTACGCTTGACCACCTGATAATAGAAAACTGCGAAGCCGACAATGGCGGCGGCATTTACATTTCCGCAACCAGAGAAAACGACACCGCTTCGGAAGCGGTTATGGTCAATACGATCGTCTGGAACAACAGCGAGAATAATATTTACTTTTCCAGTTCGTATGAAACCTGCACCATCGAAGCCGATTACTGCGATATTGAGGGCGGACAGGACGCCGTGCAGAATCGCAACAACGGCAGGTTGTTCTGGGGCGAACACAACATCGATGAAGACCCGGAATTTGAAGATCCCGACGGTTCGCGCGCCGACATCGGCTGCTATCCATACGTCGCACAGAATGCGCTTATTTACTGGCATGTCTATGAATTCGGGAGCGACGACCCGCTGCCCGAAGCTTTGTCAAGGACAGCAGGCGACAACGAACGACGAAGGTTTCTGGCAGATAGAACACGCTTACGCCGGGAGTTTTGGGATCACGGTATCAAAATACGGCTATAACGATTCCACTCGCGCCGGTTTTGAGATCGGAGTCGAAGATACGTTAGAGATCGATTTTCACCTGCGCTATCCGGAATTCGCGCTTTCCGTAGAGGAATTAAACGTACGGATTCTGCCCGACAGCGCCAGAGATCGACCGGTCGTGATTACGAACAGCGGCAACGGCGTCCTCGAATGGAATCTGGAAGTCAATTTCGAAGGATTTGGCAGCGAGCCTTGGGATCTGCGGGAATCGATCGACATATCCGAAATCGTAAACGACAATCAGATTTGCGGCGTCGTTTACTGCGTTGGCAATTTCTATATCGCCGGCGGCAATGAGCAGGACGTCCCGATGATATACGAGATCAGTCCTGAGGGTGAACTGTTAAACTCATTTCAGCAGGCGGGCAATCCAAGGTTGAAGATGCGAGACCTCGCCTATGACGGCGAACTGATCTGCGGAACCGGAGAAAGAAATGTTTACGGATTCAATTCTCAGGGCGAGGTGGTCAACCAGTTCAGCGGGCCATTTTATCCCAATACGGCAATTGCCTGCGATCCGGAAAGAAACGGGTTCTGGATCTGCGGAACGATAACGCCGTATATTGCCCTGTTCAACGTCGAAGGCGAAGAACTTGCGCAGGTTGACCGGTTTAATTTGAACATATTCGGTTTAGCCTTTTGGGAGGACGATCCCGACGGCTATCCGCTCTATGTCCTGCACAGCCCTGACGCTCAGTCGCAGGTAGTGAGCAAGATTAATCCCGAAACCAACGAGATTATGGATGTAATTACGTTGGATACAGGCGAAGCTTTCACCCCGGAAGGATGTTTCATAACGACCGAATATGATCCATTGAGCACGGTGTTTATGAACGTCTCCACAACCGCCGAAGCTGACAGGCTCGATATCTGGCAATTATCGGCGAATTCAAGCTGGCTGGACGTCGATATTGAAGAAGGCGTTTTAAACGGCGGCGCTGAGGAAACCGTGACTATTTCCTTCAATGCCGAGAGTCTGATTCCCAACGATTACGAAGGGGAGCTTCATTTTACGCATAATGCGTTCGACGCGGAAATGACCGTCCCGATTACAATGACGGTTCTCGATCCTCGCAGAGTCGGCGAGCAGGATAGTTCGATTCCGGATCGAATTAATCTGCATCCGGTTTACCCAAATCCATTCAATTCGACCGCAGCGATAACTTTTGCGCTGCCTTCAAAACAAAGGATCGATCTTAGAATCTACGATCTCAATGGTCAATTAATCGAGACGGCGGCGGCGGGTGAATATCAAGCCGGTATTCACCGATTTCAATGGAATGGAGATAACTTAACCTCAGGCGTCTATTTTGTGGAATTGTCGGCTGGAAGGATTGCCCAAAGAGAGAAGGTGATTTTAGTGAAATGAGACGCAGGACGCAGGGCGGGATTTTATCCCGCCAAACCTGCATCCAAATAATCAACCGCCGCATTCCGAAACGTCCGGGAATATCCCCTTGAGTGCGCGCTTCAGCGCGCTGAAACGCGCACTCAAGGACAAATTCATCATGATTTGCGGAAACATGCTCATTAAAATCAAATCAAAACCCTCTCCGCGGCGTCAAGATTTTCAGGATCAAATTCGATTATCGAGAGCTCATTTCCCTGATGCGCCGCATTAAAACAGTGCGTTTCCCCGATTTTATCCCTCCATGAACCCGTCAATTCGGTAGATTCATGAATGTGGCCATGCAGGGTCAGCAGCGGCTGCTTTGAAGCGATAAACCGGCGCAGCGCGATGCTGCCGGTGTGAACGTCTAAGGGAACGTGATCTATAAATTTGCCATCCAGAGCGGTTCTGTCCAGTTTAGTTTTATAGGGCGGAGAATGAAACAGGAAAATCGAATGTTCCGGATTCATATCAGAGGCAAGTTTATCTAAATCAGCCTTTATTGTAGCGTACCGAACTTGATTTACCGATTTATAGACCGTTCTGACGCCCTCCTCAGGCGATATGCAGCCCGGATCGACATACCGCGAAACGTCGTACCGTTCCCAATCCTTCAGTTGAAAAGGCGTCGGCGGCACGAAAGCATAGCCGTAGAAATCATAGCCTCTGTAATATGCGCAATCGTCATGTATGTATTTAAGCAGACCCTTTTTATGCAATTTATTTATGTTTTCTTCTTCAGCGCCGGGATCGTCGTTGCCTAAAATCGCGAGTATTTGCGGAAATTTATCGGACATTCGATTTTTCAATTCCAAAAGCCGCGCTCCGACATATTCCATCAGGAAGGAATCCACCAGATTGCCCTTGTACTTCGTTATCAATGACAAATGCGGCGTTAGGTCGCCCCCTAAAAGCACTACCGATGGTAGTCGTTCCTGAATCTCATGGAAAAGTTTCTCATACTTTTCAACGTTCCCATGCAAATCCGTTGCAAACAGACACTTCAAATTTCTTCCCTCTTGTTTTTCCAACTCTTAATATAAGGATTGAAACGTCGATAAGATAACCATAACGCGCCCGCTGCAACGCTTTTTGAATACTCCCCAAAAATTCGATATTGTAAAATAAATCGGTATTTTTTGATTATTTATAAGACTTAGTGAGTTTCATTACAGTTAGATATTTACTAAGCTGCAATTTTGCATGAGGATGTTCTGAATTGAGATTAAAACCTATTCGGTTCTGAAATGGCCGAACAAGAATTAAATACTGCCGGCTCATTCCGATGCATTTCAAGTAGGACGTCCGGTTTACTTGCCCTGGTTTTGCTCTGCGCGGCGCTGCTGGCTCCGGGGGTCTCTGTCGGGCAGACTGAAGTTGAGGGGGAGGTTTCGGGGGAGTGGACTTTGGCGGGAGGCGGATGTTTCTTTTTTTTCTCGCAATATTGTTTACATTTTGAAGTAAAATTATATATATTCCATTAAGGCAGATTTTGAAGACGTTTTTTCAGATAGATTTTCACTTGACGTATTTTAACGCGAGGTTGTTTTTGGTTGGAAGTTGTACGTATTCGGTTCTGAAATGGCTGTGCAAGAATTAAAGACTGCCGGATCATTACGCTGCATTCCAAGTGGGACGTCCGGTTTGCTTGCCTTGGTTTTGCTCTGCGCGGCGCTGCTGGCTCCGGGGGTCTCTGTCGGGCAGACTGAAGTTGAAGGGGATGTTTCGGGGGAGTGGACTGCAGATGGTAATCCATATATCGTGATCGATTCAACCTGGATACCGGAAAATCAAGAACTGAGGATTAATCCGGGCGTCGAAGTTCAGTTCGAGGAAGATATGGGAATATGGATTTTCGGCAGGCTGATCGCACGCGGCGAAGAAGAAGACTCCATCCATTTCAAATCTCGAACCGACGGCACAATCTGGCAGGGCATTTATCTGATCGGCAATGATGAACCGCAGGAATTCGATTATTGCGCCATTACCCAGACTTTTAATGGGATCACTTTCAGTGAAGACAACATCCGCTTATATGTCGGACATAGTGTTGTAGCAGGCGAGTATAAAGCTATCGGGGGCGTGCGCGGCAATCCGGTTTATCATTTGCTTATGGTCATCGAAAACAGCGTATTATTGGGTAATCCTTGTATAATACACGCCAGGATGTCGGTCATAAACCTGAGCAATTCCATCGTTCACAGAAATATCTGGGGCATGGACAGGATAACCGCTGTCGGATGCACGTTTTACGACGACGTCGAAACCATGTATGCGGATTATTCAGATTGTCGTTTTATCTTCTCGGGCGATACTGCAGCCCATCCACGCGTGGGATTAGGCGGCGGAGACATGATAAATTGCTACTCCGAAATATCGATCTGGATTAATTTTGGTCCTTGTCGTATATTTCAACTGGAATCCACAGCCAGAGTTGGTGGCGGAGGCGATCTTTCGGTCGATTCGTGCGTTATAGCCAAGTTAGAAGTCCGTCCAGATGGTCGCAATGAAGAACTCAGGATGAGTAATTGCGTGATATTAGAAGCGTTAGATGTTAATTCAGATACAAGAATAGATATATTTAAAAGCGTGGTTTTTAACGATATACGGTTGAGAGGAAATGGAAGTATAAACATCGACAGCAGTGAATTTCGCCTCATTAACGAAGAAAGCGGACAAATAAGATTAGAAGCCGGTGATTCCGAATCCATAAGAATGAATAATAGTCTTACAACAATGCCTATATTAATTTGGGATGGAGAAAATATTGAATTTAATAATAATACTTTTTGCTTTTATAGCGGGCGTTTGAAACTCAATATTCCATACCATTGTAAAGTAATAACATAGACAAA
>CAZWOY010000106.1:0-10691 GCA_964635255.1 uncultured bacterium | reverse complement strand
AGGCGATGCTGCTGAGGTGAGGCAAATCGGGTTTAGAGTATAAAAAAGGCGGGCGTTATTTGCCCGCCTTTTTTACTTGACGAGATAGTGAAATATCCGCCTAATTCAAATGTTTTTCCAACGCCTGTTCAAGCATCGGCTTCGGCATAGCACCGACCAGTCTCTCGACCGGTTGACCGTCTTTGAACAGGATCATCGTCGGAATTCCGGTGATTCCGAATTTGGACGCTGTCGCCTGATTGTCATCTACGTTCAACTTGCCTATGGCAAGCGTTCCCGCCTTTTCATCCGCCAATTCCGTCAGGATCGGACCTACGAAACGGCACGGTCCGCACCAAGGCGCCCAAAAATCGACCAGAACCGGCACATCGGAATTATTTATAGTTTCTTCAAAATTTCCGTCGGATAGTTGAATCTCGTTCGACATTGTCTATCACTTCCTTTTCTTAAGGTTAACAATCGTTTTTAAACTGAAAAATGTTCGTTTGGTAGTTTTACTAAACTGTACGAAAATTATAGCAAATTACAGGCCAAAAATATCCAATTAAGCGTCGTCGATTAATATTGTCTTTTTTTTGAATTACTGGGAAAATACCTTCCCTACGCAGTCATTCCAGCGAAAGCTGGAATCCATCTTCCTTTGGCGTTAATGCCAGAACCGGCATGGATTCCAGCTTTCGCTGGAATGACTGCCCGTGGGTAAAATACTGCCCTTGGGCGAAATATCGAACAAGAGTGTTCGACCTACTATGTTCATGTTCCGTGGCGAAGCTCGCTTCATGAGCAATTACTGGGAAAGGCGTAAAATATCGTCGATAGCTTCCACAGCGAGCCTGTCGGCGCGTTCATTCAGCGAATAACCGGCGTGGCCGCGAATCCAGTTCCAATTAATGTTATGAATTCGACTCAGTTCGGCTAATCTTTTCCATAAATCGACATTTTCCAACTGTCCGCCTTTTCTTTTCCAGCCTCTGCTCTGCCAAGATGGCAGCCACTCTGTCATGCCTTTGATAACGTAATTCGAGTCGGAAAAAAGTTCTACATCCACCGGGCGTTTCAGAGCCTCTAAAGCTTTTATAACCGCGATGAGTTCCATCCGGTTGTTAGTGGTCGATCGAGAGCCGCCGCTTAGTTCTTTCTCAGATTTCCCATATTTTAATATTGCACCCCAGCCGCCGGGTCCGGGGTTTCCTCGACAAGCGCCATCGGTATAAATAATGACTTTTTTACGATTAGAATTTTGCAGTTGAATGAACCTTGTTTAGTAACAATGAAAATTTAATAAAAATACATATCAATCGATCGAAAATCCAGATTCGGCTCATTTAATCAAATCTTAATATTTTTTATGGAACGTTTTCAGCGATCGCAGTTCAACTGTTTTAGCTTGACATCTAACTGTCGTAATGCTATATTAAGCGGTTACAATTCGACTTCGAATAATCCTGTTCTGTAAAAAACCGATGCCTAAAAGAAAGACCAGATCAAAGAGTAAAACGGAAAAACATTCCTATCCTACTCTTTTAGTGATGAAATACATGGGATCCAAAAAGGCGATCCTCGATTTCGTCGCAACCGAATTAACAAAATTAACCGAACCGGACGACATCATTGTTGACCTTATGGCGGGAACGCACACCATAGGATATGCAATGAAGCATCGGTGCAAGCTGGTAGCCAATGACATTCAGCGGTATTCCCGCGTCATCGGTGAAACTCTGCTGAACTACAATCCAAATGTGCGCTTTGACGACCTGTTCTATAGTACTTTCAGACGATTCTATCTTTCAAATTTGCGTCATCTTGCAGAAATATTTACCTATGGATTGCTAAGGGAAGAGAAATATTTCGATAAGATCGATGCGCCCCGCGGATGGGCGGCCTATGCCGATTTTTGCGAGAATTATCCGCATTATATGCGAGAAGAACCTTCACGGTTGATTCCTGAAGAATTTTCACTTCTCTTCGGCGCCAAACGGATTGAAGCCTATCAAACGCTAAATAAGCTTGAACCGTACAGCTTGTTCTCGTTGTACTATGCAAATACTTATATTGGCGTCGAACAGGCGGCTGCGATCGATTCATTGCGTTTCGCAATCGATAAGCTCTGCGACCAATGGCTGCCGGATCAGGAGGAATTTGAGGAAATCGACGCCTATCAGCTCAAGTGTTTCCTGATTTCTTCCCTTATCGGCGTGCTTAATAAAATAAATCCAGGCCCCGGACATTGGGCGGCATTTCCGCATGTCAGCGAGAAGAATTGCAAGTATCTCGCTAATATGCGGCGTATAAACGTTTGGGACGTCTTCTTTGAAAGACTGAGGATGTATGAAGACAATCTCATGGCAAATCAATCCGACCGCGGTCCTCATATTGTAATGACCGAAGATTATGTCAATTTCATGGAAGAAGTTAAGGAATATATCCGCCGCGCCAAAGTCGTATATCTCGATCCGCCCTATTCTCAGGGACATTATTCGCGTTTTTATCATCTGATAGAGACGTTGACCTTGTATGACTATCCGGAGATTAAGTATCAGGGCAGGTACAGGCTTAACCGTCATCAATCGCCATTCGCGCATAAGGAAAAGGTTGGCGAGGCCATCGGAAAAGTGTGCGAAATCGCTCAGGAAGGAGGAGCGATTCTTGTCAGCAGCTATTCGAAGGGCGGAGTCTTACCTGACGACGAGGCGTTTATAAATATTCTGAGACAGTATTATCCAGAAAAGAAAATAGACTTGCGAAAGTTGACTTCGGTGCACTCCAAACTTGGTCAGGCTAAACGAATGAAAACGGAAGAATATCTGTTTATCTGCCAGCCTTAATCGGTCGCAGTGAAATTTTTCGTTTTAACGCGCATGAATGATTAATGTTTAAAAAGCCCTCACTTTGTCATTCCTGCGATGGCCGGAATTACCAACTCGTTCCCACGCTCCTGCGTGGGAATGCATACTTAACAATATGAGGTCGATATGCATTCCCACGCAGGAGCGTGGGAACGAGTTATGGTTTAAGCGCATCAAGGTGTATGTACGCTATTTACTGCACATAGCAGTAACTTACAAATATGCTTTTTATTTATGAATCATGAATCCATCAAAAAGATGCGCGCACGCTTCGAGAATTTCGGCATTTCTTTCTTTTCCCGGTTTTTTCGCCGGCTGCCGCTGCCTGCAGCCCGATTTTCAGGCGATGTTACCGCCGCGCTGATTTCGCATCTAACTAAAATTCGCCGCCGCGTCGCTCTGGAAAACCTTCATCATGCTTTCCCGCAGAAATCCATCGAAGAACTTGAAAAGTTGTATCATGGCTGCTGGCGTCATTTTGTCAGGCTTGGCGTCGAAATGGCGCGCATGCCTCGCCTGAACGAGCCGTTAATTCAACGCTGGATTCATTACCGCAACCTTGACGTCTTCGACCGGGCGCTAAAGAAAGGAAAAGGCATAATCGTCGTCTCGGGTCATTTCGGCAACTGGGAATGGATGGGCGCTGGAATCGCGAACCTCGGCTATCCCGCAACCTACGTAGTCACTTCGCAAACCAACGAATTCGCCGAAAAGTGGTTGAATGATATGCGCGAAGCTGTCGGCGTCGAAATTATACACCGGCGCAATGCAGCCAAGGGCGTCCTGCGAGCGCTTAAAAACAACCGCATTATAGCCATCCTCTGCGATCAGAACGCCGGCAGAAGCGGCGTTTTCGTACCATTCTTCAACCGTTTGGCTTCAACGCCGCGAGGTCCGGCAGTCTTCCACTTGAAAACCGGAGCGCCTCTGGTTTTCGTTTCCGCGCCGCGTATGGCGGATGACAGCTATGAAGTTACTTTCGAAGTGATGGAATTCGACGATTTAACCGGCAATTTCGAAGAAGACGAGCGGCGGATTATGGCGAAGATTACCGCAAGGTTAGAACAGGAAGTTCGTAAATATCCCGATCAATGGCTGTGGCTGCACCGAAGATGGAAAACGCAGCCTGAAAAACCTGAGAAATCAGCCTCCGGCAAGAGTTGACAACCGCTGTTTTTTACTCTAATTTACACTTAACAAAATCCGCATATATCCGTTGAATCCGCTTCCCTGTTCAATCGTTGCGCTAGCAGATATTGACGGTTAAAACAGAAAAGAGTTAATAATGAGAAAACAAATCGCATTAATCATAATCTGCCTGTGTTTTCCGGCATTTGCAAATCCGATTTCAAAGCAGCTTGAATTTGTCAAGGGACGCGCCTATTTAAAAACAGTTTTTAAGACAGATCTCTGCAATGCAGGCGCAAAGTCAAATCCTGAATTGCTGGAAATCGAATCTTACTTGAAAAAAATCGGCGCGCTTTCCTGTGAACGAGCTTTCCCGGACTGTCTTCCACCCAAACCGGGAGGCGTCGATCTAACGCGGATCTATATTATTTCATTTCCCGAAAGTGTTCCAGTAAAGAAAGCCATCAAAGGTTTAAACCGGATTAAAGCCGTCGAATGGGCGGAACCATGGCATCTACTGCCATACTGGATGGAATACAACGATCCGCGCTATGACGAGCAGTATTCGATAGAGCGCATTGCGGCGGACAGAGCGCACGACCTGTCAACCGGCGCTAAAACAGCCGGCGTCGCCATAGTTGACATGGGCGTCGAAATGGACCACGAAGACCTCGAAGCTAACTATTGGGTCAATCCCGGCGAGGATCTCAACGGCGACGGAATTATCCAGGACAATGAACGCAACCGCAGGGACGACGACAATAACGGCAAGGTCGATGATTTCCACGGTTGGGATTTCGTCGATAATGACAACGATCCATCCGATCCGGGAGGCAATCAGTTCGCCGGGCATGGAGTCCATTGCGCCGGAATCGCTTCCGCTGTTACGAATAATGAACGAGGAGTCGCTAGCGCCGGTTATAACTGCGGAATTATCGGTATCCGAGCAGCAAGCATGATGGCGGACTACAGCGCGCAGGGAATCGAATACGCCGCTCGTTTAGGAGCGAAAGTCATTTCCTGTTCGTTCGGACCGCCGATGGAAGTGCTCGCGCTTCGCGAAGCCGTCGAATACGCTTATGAACACGACGTTGTAGTCGTGGCTGCCGCCGGCAATATCGGAGGCTTTCCGCCACTCCAGCCGGAAACTCCCGTTTATCCGGCGGCTTATGACAATGTGGTCGCCGTATGCGCTACAAATGCGAATGATATTCTATGGAACCGATCCAATTATGGCAATTGGGTAAACATAGCCGCTCCGGGAGTGGATATTATCAGCGCCTACATTGACAACGATTACTATACCGCCAGTGGAACTTCGATGGCTACGCCGCTCGTTGCGGGCGCTGCGGTTTTGATTCGCGCCGCGTTCCCGGCGTTAAGCGCCGAGCAGACGATGGAATTTCTTTACGCCGGAGCGGACGATATCGAGGAAGGCAACGAACAATACCGCAATAAATACGGCGCAGGCCGAGTGAATATTTATAACTCATTCCTGCAGGGCAGCCTTGTAAACATTGCGAGTTTATCGGCGCAGGACCTTGAAGGGAATGCAGAGATTAATCCGGGGGATACGGCTGCCGTTTTCATCGAAGCAGTGCATTTCGCAGAATCGGCAGGCGCGGACAGCGTAATATTCAGATTATTGGAAATCGAAAACGAAGCGATCGAAATTTTACGGGACGCCGTCCAGATCGAAGGAATCGAACCAGGCGACACTGTGAACAATTTCGACGATCCGCTTATTTTCGCAGTCGATGGAATGATCGACAGTCTTGAAACGACCCTTGCTGTCGAAACTTTTACTTACCCAGGCGGTTATGCCGATCGAGCAGTTTATGATCTGGCGGTTGTACCGGCGGGTGTTAAGGCGATTGAACCGGCGGCGGCGGATTTCCATTTGATCAGAGCGTTCCCGAATCCATTCAACGAATCGGTTATGATTGAGTATTCGATAAATAGACCTTCGGAAGTTTCAATTCAAATATACAACCTAAATGGCAAATTGATAAGTACTTTGCACAAGGGAAATCTATTCGCAGGCAAGTATAATTGCATCTGGGATGGATCGACCAAGTACGGACTCAAAACTGCTTCCGGTTTATATATAGTTGAGCTTAAATCCGATTATGGCGGTCTTCGGTCAAAGATTCTGTATTTACGATAGATTTTTGATAATTTCTTCGAGAACTTGATCTATTTAACACTTTCTTTCAAAGCGCTTAGTATAATATATTTAAGAAAACGTTTCATTGTCAGATCAGGTTTTCTGACGATAGTCAAATTTGAAAGCAGCGATGAAAGCAAACAACCATAAAAAGCAAATACAGCAAGCTTCCGCAGGACTATTTTTTCTAAGTGTTTTAGTTGCGGCAATTTTGCTGATGACGTCATGTGCGGAAGAAACGACCGTTCCTTATGGGAATAATCAATATCCTTATATCGAACGGTTCGTGTATATGCCGAACGATACGTTCGGAGCGGACGACACCTTATGGATTAACTGCTATGCTGAAGATCCGGAAGGAGAAGCGCTTTATTATTACTGGTTCGTTCCGGAATGGTACCGGCAATTTGGTCATTTCGTTTGGCCCGACGCCAATCCTGTAGCCTGGAAAGTGGAAAAGCTTTATCAGAGCCGGGGCGAATACCTGCCCATTCCCTTTCAGGTCAGGGTCGCCGATAATTATCGGTTTACCGCAACCGGTTCCGGTCAATTCTTAGCTCTTCCCCCCGATTCCGTACCGGAAAATCCTGACGACACTTCAACTACGCCCTCAGATGAACCTCGCATAAAAAGATTAATAGCAGAACAGGATACAATTGCTGCCCTGGACACGATGATAGTGCGGGCTGAAATTGAGGACGGCGATGATCCGATCGATTCTCTGGATGTTCAATGGTTTTACAGCGGCGGATTTTTAATCTATAGCGCCCATACCGAGCTGCACTGGATGGCTCCCCATGACCGCGGCAATTACCGGATAATACTGTCCGTGTCGGATAAAAAAACCACCGTGCGCGACTCAATATCGGTTTATGTGGGCAGTCCCGGCGAAATCAACCGGCCGCCGGCTATATCCCGGGTCTATGCGCTGAAAGAGCGGCTGGCTGTCAATGACACGACCCAGGTTATTTGCGAAGCTATCGACCCCGATGAAGATCCTATAACCTATCGATGGAGCGTAGAAGCAGGCAGGATAATCGGCGGAGGCAGCCGTGTCAGGTGGCAGGCTCCGGGTGAATTAGGCGTTTATACGATAGAAGTCGAAGTTTCCGATGAAGAGCGATCCACGCTCGGATTTACGAGGATCAATGTTGTGCCGGATACGACCTATTATTATCAATCGGATTATTCGAATGACGACGTCACCGGGGAATGGGCGTATATGGGGCTTCTGACCGGCATGGGAGATTTGCCGCCCACATCGAGGGAAATCGCCTGGGACAGTTTAAAACAAAAAATGGCGGTCACTTTCCGGAGCAACTACAGCGCCGGTTCGTTCAGACTGCAAGACGTCAGATTTACCGAAGGATCCTTCAGTATGAATGTAGAAGCAACCAGCACACAGTTCGGCTGGGTAGGAATACTTCCAAAGTTTTACGGTGTTTCCAATTTCCTCTTTATCGGAATAAATTTTTTTCAGCAAACCTGCGAAGCGCTAAGATGCATCAATGGCGAATTGTCATATCTGTATAGATACGAAGGACAAGCGTTCCATCCCGACGTCCCGTATGCGTTGTCCTTTACTCAAAAAGACGGCGTTATGTATGCCTATTTAAATGACATTCTTCTTTGGCAAGGCGATGTGATCGAACCATTCCTCAATCCATGTCCGGTAGGAGTCGCCGTTTATGGTCTGGGAGATTCAGGTCCGGCATATTACGACGATCTGAGGGTTTCAAATCCATAATAAATAAAAACTAACCGCAATGTCGCAAACGGTTCAAAGTGATCCGGATTCTAAGAATCCGGACGTCTGACTCTTGAGTGCGCGCTTTCGCGCCCGATACGCGCTAAAGCGCGCACTCAATGATATTTATCCGGACATTTTCATGTTTCCCGGCGAATTGCAATGATAGACAAATTATAGCGCTATGTTTCTAAGATGGATTTCGATTAATTATTCTCCGCGCCATCGTTGATCCACTCCTTTATCATCTGGATATCTTCACTTGACAGATACGGTCCGCCAAGCGGCATTCTGGCGCCGGCGTCCTCGATCCATTGCTTGCCGCTTGACGGATATTGACTGAAACCGAGGTAATCTCTCGAATAGGCTTTGTGATCGGCAAAACGCCATCCGTAGGCGGGGATAAACCTTCCCGCTTTTATCATACCGGAATAAGGCAGTCCGCGATAAATCGCAAACGCCTCGAATTTGCTTCCGACGCCTTTCTCTATGTAAACCAGCAGTTCGTCCGCCGGCGTAACGGCTAAATAGAGGTCAGCCTGCATGGTCAAATAACTGTTAGAAGAGCTGTCGCCGGCGTTTGCCCAAAAAAGAGAGCGAAAATCTCCGCCCAATTGAAAATTATCATTCAATTGCGGCTGATATTTCTTGAAGACGGCGCCGCTTCCCGCTGGGGATTTCAGATTACCGCGCTTGACGGAGAAAACCAACGCGCAGGCGAATTCGCAGTTACTGACCATGAACACACTGTGCTTTCGGATCGCCAGGGCAATCCGCAGTATTTATCGCATAATTCCGCCGGAACCTACCCGGGAGAGCGCGAAGCGGTCAACTGGCAATTTAATTGGACCGCTCCCGGCGAGGACGCCGGTGAAATTACGTTTTATTTTACCGGAAATGCGGCAGACGGAAGACGCAGTCCGGGAGGAGACTATATTTATTCCGGTTCAGCCTCAATTAGCGCTGACGAACCGCCGCCGTTCGAATTTACAGTTTCTCTGTCCGAAGGATGGAATTTTGTTTCGGTTCCAATGATGCTGGATAATGCGCAAATGAACGATATTTTCGCAGATTTAATCCAGAACGGCGAACTCGTCAGAGTGCGGAATTCGGAAGGACTCATTAACGATCCCCGGCGGGAAATTGAAGAAATAGAAGCCTGGAACGAGCTCGAATCTTACTTAATTAAAATCGTCGATGACGCCGATCTAACGTTTATCGGTGCGCGTCATGAGGAAGAGCCGGTTTATGAGTTAACCCAAGGCTGGCAGTGGATTTCCTATCCGCACTTGAATCCGGCCCATCCGCTGGAGAATTTTTCGGTTGTCGCGGATCGACTCGATATCGTAAAAAACGGCGAAGGAAGATTTTACGCGCCGGAATATGAGGTTAGTACATTGCCGATGATCGAACCGGGAAATGGCGTGATGGTTAAAGCTTCCGATAATGTTGAATTGAATTGGCTGGAATGGGACGGCGATCCCGAAGAGCCTGAGGAGATTCCGGTTCCGGAGCGCTTCGCTCCCTATTTTAACACCGGCAGAAATATGAGCGTCATTATCGCCGAAACAATGGGATTCGAGATAGCTGAGGGCGATGAGTTTACCGTGATGGCCACGCGAGACGAAGAACCCTATTACTACGGAGCCTCGAAAGCGACAGGACAGATCGTACCTCTGACAGTCTGGGGAGACGACCTCACTACGGACATACTCGACGGCTTCGAAGAGGGGGAAGCCCTAAGCTTTATCTGGTATTCTTCAACCGATCAATCGACCTATACGCTCGAAGCTTCGAGCCTCGCTGAAAATGTCGAGGCCGTTTACGAAACCGACGCTGTTTTGCCTGTGAGATTGACCAAAGAGGAATCGATACGTTTAGACCCGTCGTCGCCGGCGGACTACACTTTAACGAGCGTTTACCCGAATCCATTTAACTCAACCGTAAATTTTTCATTTAATTTAAAGGCAAGGGAGCGCGTTAGATTTTCCATTCACAACCTAGATGGCGGAATGGTCTATGAAGCGGGAGAGAGCGTTTTTTCTCCGGGCGGTCACGCTTTGACTTGGAATGCGGATAATTTTACTTCGGGAATATATTTCGTTAGGTTCGAGATTAAAGGATCGATAGAAACAAAGAAACTTGTACTTATGAAATAGGCATTACTTAGATCATAAAAAAGGATCCTTTAGCAGGGCGGGCGTCCCCGCCTGCCAGTTTAAATGCATAAGCGGCGGCAGGCGGGGACGCCTGCCCTACTAAAAAGAAAGCCGCCTTTTCAGGAAACTGCCGTGGGCGCACTAAGATTTTTTTACCTCGTTCCCACGCTCCTGCGTGGGAATGCATATCGACCTCATATAGTTAAGCATGCATTCCCACGCAGGAGCATGGGAACGAGTTGGTAAAACTGCCGTGGGCGCACTAAGATTATAGACGATTAAAATAATGCAGACTTTCAGTTTTTCTCGCCCCAACCTGTGAATTTTTTCCTTAACTTGCATTATGTTCAAACAAATCGGATAAATCTCTTGCTACATTGTCAGTTCGATTATACATTGTATAGTTCAGGTAAAATTTCAAAATTTCGAATATCTTGCTATTTAGAACGATAGATGGATTTTAAAGATAATCCGTCCGGGCTGCCTCCTACAGCGCTGGATTTAATAGATCAATTGTCCAAATTTCCGGGAGTGGGAAGGAAATCTGCTCAACGGATGGCATTATTTGTGCTGCGTGAATCTCGAGAGTATGCTGAACAACTGTCGAAAAAACTGTTGGCGGTAAAGGATAAAATTACTGTTTG
>CAZWOY010000105.1:0-10725 GCA_964635255.1 uncultured bacterium | reverse complement strand
AGTATTCCTCATCAAGCGGATTCCGTGAGATGGCGACTATTTTATGCACATAGTAATAATATGTACACTGTTTATTACACATGCTAATAAATAGTCTCACCGCGTTTTTCGACCTCTGTTTTCGTCTAAACATACCGGCTGATTGTGAAAGTTCTTGCTTAAATCCTTAATGTAATTTGATTTAGTTCAATAATTTATTAAATTACATTAATCCATTCATTTTGAACGCCGGCAAACGATTTAGCATGAAAAAGAAAGTTTTTGAGATCATAGAAGCCGCCTTCGATCTGACGTCGCGGATACCGGGCGGTATGGACGCGCCGCGGGCGATGCGGCGCAAGGGGCTGGACGCCTGGCTGGATGATCTGAGAAAATCGGACGTAGTAATTCAGGAAGGCGGAACCGTGAAAGGTCCGTTGGTTGCGACTTCGAAATCGAAGCACAAAAACCTTCCCGAATTAATCGAATACAGCCATAAACTGTTCGATAGAATCAGCGAATCCTATTCTTTCGGCAATACGCCTTTCGTTATCGGCGGCGATCATGGCATATCGATCGCAACGATTTCTGCCGCTTCGGCGCATCTGAAAAACTCGTTCGGAAAGCAGGCGGACCTCGGCGTCATTTGGGTGGACGCCCATCCGGATTTAGAAACGCCGAATGAATGCATCGCCGGCGATCTGCATTCAACTTCCGCGGCTCATCTGCTGGGTATGGGCAATAAAGAATTATGCCATCTGGGAGGATTCAGTCCTAAGCTGAAGCCAAATCACTTGATCTATGTCGGTTTACGCGACGTCGTACTTTCGGAAAAGAAAATCATTCATAATCAGAACATAGAACATTATACAACGTCCGATATCGACCTGATGGGAATGCATAAGCTCTGCCGGCGGATTTTCGCGCGGATGGAAAAGGAAACATCCGGCTTTGTTGTTTCGTTCGATATAGATGCGCTGGACCCAACTATCGCTCCGGGGGTGCAATATAAAGAGCGGGGAGGCTTAACCTTCCGCGAAGCCCGGACGATTATGGAATTTGCGGCGCAGTCGCCTAAATTAATGGGTTTGGAAATAGTTGAGGTTATGCCGAATCTGGATGAAGATTTCAGAACGGTTAAGGCGGCGAACGAACTTGTGTGGGTTGGATTGGGCGGGAGGATAATTTAGCGCAAATGCGAAGACAAAACGCGCCGCACGAATTTAAAATTCGGAAACGATCGATTTAGGTCGATAACAGAAGAAAGTTTAAGAGGATCGTAAAATGAGACTAAAGAAAATCACAATCAAAGGACTGTTCGGGATGTTCGATCACGAAATTCCTTTGAATATGGATGAGAGGCTCACGATAATTTATGGGCCTAATGGGATTGGGAAGACGATTTTGTTGACATTGCTATATAATGTAATTAAAGAAAACTTTTTTAATATTTATGAGACGCCATTTGATGACTTATGTTTATTTTTTGAAGAAGATTCCAAAATTACAATTACAAGAAAAACTGACAAAACAAGAATTATTGAATATGCACTTCAGAAAAATGATAAATCGGATCAATATAGCATACCTGTTCCTGAACAAAATGAGAGTAAAACGATCATAGCAAATCCTCTATGGAATTCACCCGCTGATTTGCTAAAAATCGAAACTCCCAAAATAGACAATGTAGCTAAAAATTCAGAGATTAGAAAAAAGTGGTATCATGACCTATTGTTGCAATTGAACATTTTCTTTATAAATACACAAAGGTTGATTCAACAAAGGAAAACAGAAGATCGGTTGAATATTAATTTTGGAAAACAATCCATTGAATATGTAAACACTGTTATCGAATACAGCAACGAATTAGCGAAAAATATCCTCCAAAAGCATTCCGAATACGGAGAAATATCTCAACATCTTGACAGAACCTTCCCTCCACGATTGTTAAATGGGAAAATACAAAAATCTATTGATTCCAATGAAATTAAAACTCGCATGGGGGAACTCAGCGCTAAAAGAGAGAAACTCATTCAAGCGGGTTTAATAGAAGATGAAGGCGCAGGACTGGATATTGACGAATTAGAAATAGAAGATCCAAAGGATAAAAACGTACTTACATTATATATTAATGACGTCGAGAAAAAACTAAGCGTGTTCGATGATCTATTTAAAAAAATAAACATTCTGAAGAGTATTGTCAATCAGAGATTTCAATATAAGAAAATGTATATCGACAAAAAGAAGGGCTACTACTTTAAAACATTCGATGGAAAAGAAATACCGCTTTCGAAATTATCTTCCGGCGAACAGCACGAAATAGTATTATTATACAGCCTTCTTTTTAAAGTCAAACCAGATTCGTTAATTCTTATCGACGAACCGGAAATAAGTTTGCATATAGCGTGGCAAAATAAATTCCTCGACGACATGCTAAAAGTAATCGATTTAGTCGGAATCGACGTTTTAGTCGCCACGCATTCGCCTGACATAATTCAAGATAAAATGGACTTAGCCGTTGAACTAAAAGGACCGGATCATGCAGAAATCCATAACTCCGGCAAGAATTAGGAATGCCGTCAGATTAAATCGTTCTTTAAATAATTGTGCAATAATAGTCGTAGAGGATAACGCTCATTCAAAAATACTGAATAAATTCATCTCAAAAGAGAATTGCCACATCGAGATCGCTTGGAATCGAGATCGGGTGAGCAAATCCTTGCAATTGATTTATTCCGATGGCATTAAAGGCGTCATAGGATTTATCGACGCCGATTTTTCCATATTGGAAGGAACGCCGCAGTCAACTGAAGGTATTTTTCGGACGGACAGCCACGATATGGAAACGATGATGCTGAAATCACGGGCATTGATTAACCTCTTAAACGAGTTCGGCTCGCCAATAAAACTTGAAAAAAACGAAGGTCAAATTGAAAAAACGCTTTTGGATATAGGCAAACATATCGGATACTTAAGATGGTTGAATGAAAAGGAACAATTATTTATAAATTTTGAAAACGCCGATTTTGAAAGATTTATCGACAAAAGCACGCTTATTCTGGATGAATTTAGGATGATTGAAATATTTATTCAAAATTCAAAAAAACCTAAAACACGAGATTACAATATATTGTTAAAAAAAGTAAATGCGATCAAAGATGCAAAACACGATCTCTGGCAAGTTTGCTGCGGACACGATTTAGCGTCTATATTATCGATTGCACTTAGAAAGGTATGGGGTTCCTGCGATAAAAAAGAAGTAAAAGAGGAAATACTTGCCCGCGGATTGCGGTTAGCGTATGAGTTTGCATTCTTTAAAGATACGATGCTGTTTTCGCTTTTAATTCAATGGCAAACGAACAACGAACCTTATGTTATATTCGAACAAGAAGATTTGGAGTAGTTAATTCGGGATTTCATGCAAAAAAATTCAACATTCAAAAACCAACTGCTAAAACCACTATCCTGGTGGATACTGTACGGACTATGGTTCGTTATGGCGGCGTTTCTTCTTATCGGAGCGGACAGCGAACCGCAAGGGGGATTGCGCATTCCCGAAGAGCTGCTTGCCGGCGTCGATCTGACGGAAGAATCCAGTTGGATGGGCATATATATAAACGGCAAGAAAATCGGTTATGTTCATAACGAATTAGAACCGTTAAAAGACGGCGGTTATATTATACGCGAGTTTTCCCGCATGGAAGGCTCTATGATGGGCGCTTCCCAGCAAATGCGGATGAAAATGGACGTCATAACCGACAGCACGCTCGCGCTGGTCGCCTTCGAAGGAAGCCTCGAAGCGGAGCCATATTCGACCAGATTTAAAGGCAAAATCGACGGCAACGTGCTAAAGATAGAAATTACGACCGGAGGCAAGAAAACAGAGAGGTTTTTAGCCGCTCCCGATCCGATCTATTTAAGCCAGGCGATTAAACCTCTGCTGCAGGCGGGGAGGCTTTTCGAAGGCGACTCGCTCAAACTCGCGGGATTCGATCCGATGAAACTGGAGATGCAGGATCTTTACGTTTACGGAGCTCCATTGGAAAACCACCGCTTATGGGGCGAGGATGTTTTGGCGCGTGAATTGAAAACGCGGCTTGCGGGTTTCGAATCCACCGTTTATGTGGATGAACACGGCAACACTATCGCCGAGTACGGGCCGATGGGAATGCTGATGCGGCGCGAGGATATGGAAATTGCAATCGATATGGACGATGAACTGGGCGGCGTCGATTTTCTGGCGATGTACTCGATCAAACCGAAGGGCCGAATCAAAGCTCCGCGCAAAGCGGCGCAGGTCATGTTCCGGATTAAAGGCATGGACGTTCTCGAAATCGACGGAGTCAGCGACCGCCAGACGATCGTCAACGCCAATACCGGCGTCGTCAAAGTGGCATCGGTTCCCCAGCCTCATACGGGAGTGTTGGGCAACCGGCAGGAATACACGCGGGACGCGCCTTACATCGAAAGCCGGGAAAAGGTTATCAAGCAGACGGCGGCAAATGCCGTAATGGGATCCAAATCGTTGATGGACAGTCTTTCGCATTTATCGAACTGGGTTTTTCATAATGTTCAGAAAAAACCATCGGCGGGACTTCCTTCGGCGTTATCTGTGCTGCAAAATCTTGAAGGCGACTGCAACGAGCACAGCGTTTTATTCACGGCTTTGGCTCGATCCTTAAATATTCCAACGCGATTGATGTTGGGCGTCGTCTATCAGGGCGGAGAATTCTTCTACCACGCCTGGGTCGCCGCCTGGGTCGATGGGCGCTGGGTTGAAATCGATCCGACGTTTGGGCTGAAATACGCCGATGCGGCGCGAATCGCTTTTGCCCAAGGCGATCTTTCGAATTCGATCGATTTGGTAATGCTGTTAGGCAATCTTGAGATCGAAATAGTCGAATCACACTAAACAAGGGAAAACAGGTGCAAGAAAAACCGTTAAAAATTCAAGGCAGAGTTCACATCATCCCCGAATCGGACGTCGATACGGACATGATTTTCCACAACCGCCATCTGCATATTACCGAACTTGAAAAGATGGGGCGATGGATTTTCGGAAATCTGAGCGGGCATGAAGACTTTCCTCAAAAAGCAAAAACCGGCGATATTCTCATAACGGGACATAATTTCGGCTGCGGTTCATCCCGGCAGCAGGCTGTAGATGGTTTTATTGCCTTAGGCATTAAAGGAATAATCGGCGAATCGTTCGGCGCTATTTACAAGCGCAACGCAATAAACGCCGGATTTCCGCTTCTGGAGCGCCCTGGAATTCTCGAATCCGGTTTGAAAAACAACGAAGACATAGAAGTGAATTTCGAAACCGGCGAGATCAAAGGATTGGAAAGCGGCGCTGTGATTAAATGCAAACCGTTAAGCCAGGTTCAGAAGGATATCTATTTTGCGGGGGGACTGATGGAATTGGCTAAATGAGACAGCCGCAAATCGTTTGGATTACTGTTCCTGAGTGCAAGCTGAACAGACAATCCGGGAACAGGAACTTATGGGCGGTCAATAGAAATTAAGAACGTCAGGCGCACAATTGTGCATTAAAATTCATTTTTGGTCTCCTGTTACTTTTGTTACTTTTGAACAATCAACTTCTTATGGATTGTCCGCCCATTTTGTTTAACAAGCACAAAATACGCGCCTGCGCTTAACTTCTGAAGGTCAAATGTATTTTGGCCGCCGGGAGCAATTCCTAAATGATTAAAATTTAAAACTTCTCCTCCGAAGAAGTCTATTACGGTTCAACATTCCTTTTCCGCCTTCTCTTCCGAAACCACCCCATCCCGAACATCCATCTTCACTTTTTCCCGATCCCTATCCTTAGGATCCCCAAATCCACCCCCTCCCGAAGCAACCTGATGATAAACCGTCCCCTGTGGTATTCCTTCAATCAAGTCCTTATTCATCGGCGTAACCTCCTTTCCATCCGGATATCTTAAGGCGATCTTGTTGAGGATGCTGTCCTTGCCGCCAAATAAACCATACGGCGGGACGTGGTCGCCGTCGCCGAAGACGACCATTGTCGTTTCGTCAGCTCCGATCAGAATTTCGGTTTTGACGCCCAAGCCTCCGCGCCATTTGCCGGCGCCGGCGGAGTCGGTTATGTACTCGTGCTTTAGGATGCGGTGCGGCGTCTGCTGTTCGTACATCTCGTAGTCCTGGTCGAGGACGCCGCCGGAAGCGTCGATCATACCGATGTGGTCGTAGCCGTCGTCGCCCTCCAATGCGCCGGAACCGCCTTTCAAGCCCATGAAGCAGATATCGACGTACTTGCGCCCCGTGCGCGGGTGAATGCCGGTGAACAGCGAACATAACAGGTGGTTCCAACCGGCTGTAACCCGGTTGGGAATCGCTTCCGACAGCGCCTTGAAGATCGAGTCCGCCACCTGCGGGCAGAGATGGTTGCCGAACGTGGTGGCTTTCGGATAGGAGGCGTTGAGGATTGTGCCTTCGGGAACGATGTACTTCAATGGCTTGATCATGCCCTCGTTGTGCGGGATGTTCGGATCGACCATCTGCAGGAACGTCAGCGTGATCGCCGAGCAAGTCGATGTAAACGTCCCGTTCACAAAGCCGTTCGTCTGCTCCGAAGTCTCCGAAAAGTCGAACGTGATCGCCTCATCTTCAACCGTGATCTTTGACTTGATCGTAAAGACGGTGCCGGGATGCTTGCCGTCGTAATAGACGTCGCTCGAACCTTCGTAAACGCCGTTGGGGATGGTGCGGATTTCCTTCTGCATCATCAGTTCGGTCGAGTTGAACAGCTCCCGCTTGTGTTCTTCGAAGCGTTCGACGCCGTACTTCTCAACCAGTGCCTGCAGCCGCCGCTCGCCTAACGTGCAGGCTCCGATCTGAGCTTTGAGGTCTTCCTCGACGATCGGCAGCCGGATGTTGGCGAAGATCAGGTTCCAGACGTCTTTGCGCAGCCTGCCCTTCTCATAGACCTTAACCGCCGGGATGCGCAGCGCTTCCTGCCAGACTTCGGTCGCGTTGGGGTTGTAACCGCCCTGCACCGCGCCGCCGATATCCGCCTGATGCCCTTTCGCCGCCGACCAGCCGATGAGCGTCTCACCGTGAAAGATCGGCTTGAAAATAGCGACGTCGTTGTTCTGATTTCCCATCGAGAAGACGTCGTTATGCATAATAACGTCTCCCGGATAGATATCAGCGCCGTAGTATTCGAGCAGCCCTTTGCAGACCGGACCCAGCGAAAACGACAGTATCGGCAGGTTCTCAGTCTGCTCTAACATCTGCCCCTGAGCGTCATACAACCCCGTCACAAAGTCCTTCGCCTCGCAAAGAATGGGCGACCGGGTCGTCTGCGCCAACGAAATGCTCATCTCGTCCGTGATGGACTTGAAGGCTTTCTGGAATATGGATAACAGGATTTTGTCGATCATGGTTTTTCCTCTAAAGAATGTATCATTGCTCCATTGTTCCATTGTTCCATTGTTTCATTGTTAAATTGTTAAATTGTTAAATTGTTAAATTGTTAAATTGCTAAATTGCTGACTCGTTCCCATGTTTCTCAGGCTATGCGAAAATATCATTTCTTGTCATTCCAGCGAAAGCTGGAATCCAGAGTCCATGGTTGTATCCTTAAACTGTTGTTCTTTTATCCATGAGTTGTTCATTCATATTCCCTCGTTCCTACGCAGGAGCATAGGAACGAGTTCAAATGCTAAATTGTCACATCTCGCACCCGCGCAAGAACGTGGAAGCGCATAATTCATATCAGATTAAGATTCAACCATTTAACAATGGAACAATGGAACAATGGAACAATGGAACAATGGAACAATTTAACAATCAAAACAAACCTACCGAACATACAAGACCTTTGCATACTCGCATCTTTTATCTTGCTGCAGCCGTACAAAATACATTCCGGCGGCTATTCCCGAAGCGTTGAATGCGGCGGTGAATGAGCCGGCGGCGTTTGATTTTTCCTCGATAAGGTCGATCCTGCGTCCGGACAGATCGATCAGGGATAGCTGCGCCGGGCTTGGGCGGTCAAGGGCGTAGCGTATCTTCAAACTCTCGTTAAATGGATTCGGCGCAACGGATTGTATGCCGAATTCACGCGGCGGGCGAACGTTCGATTCCGCCGATTCCTCCTCATAGCCTTCGCCCCTTATAATAATTCTATGGGTCGCATCCTCGCCTCTGACCGTAACCTCTAAAACGCTGCTTTCAATCCGTTCGGACCTGGGACTGAAATTAACTTCCATCGTCAGATTAAATCCAGCCATTATTTCATTCCAGCCGGTTCTTCGCCAATTGAATACGTTTCCCTGAGGTTCCGTCAAATGGACGCTGATACGGTCCATCGACCGGTTGTAAATAATAAACTCCCGCGAAGCCGAACTGTCGATTTTCACTCGTCCGAAATCAAGCGTATCGTCTGAAAACTCGACCAGCAGCGATAATACGCCTCTGCCGGAAATCGGGATTGAGACGTCCTCCTCCTGGGAGCTAAGCGTCAGTTCGGTTTGAAATTCACCGCTCCTGTTCGGCTGGAACTGAACGGTATGCACGTAGTCCGCTCCGGGATTAATCAACCGCCCCTCGATTCCTTCCCATTGGAAAGCGCCTTCGGCCGCCGCTTCGATGGTCAATTCCGCCGCCGTCTCGCCTTCGTTCCGGATAGTTATCCTCCGCTGGGACGATTCTTCGATCAGAACTCTTCCGAATTCTACCGTGTCGGGATCGGCGACCAGAACCGGCGGTCCGGGAACTCCTGTGCGGGCGGTTAATCTAACCTGTACTTCGCCGCCGTTTGACGCAATGTTCAGAAAATCTACAAATTCGCCTTCTTCCTCCGGAGCAAACGTCACAGCCACCGCCCGTTCTTCATTTGGCTCCAATTGAAAGCCGTCCTCGCCGGCGTCGTGCGAAAATGGCGCGCCTTCTTCCAATTCAAGCGGCTCGATTTCAAGCGTGTTCCCGCCGACATTACTGACAATCAGTTCCCGCTCAACCGGTTCGCCTACCGGAGTGATGAAATGCAGATGACCGGGCGCGACGCTCAATATTGGCTCAACCGCCCCGAAGACGCTGAAGGCTTCAGGCGTAATCGCTTCCACAGTTTCGCCTTCGATAGTTATCTCATACTTTATATAGCAATTATCCGAGACGCGCTGAGGAACCGTCCACTGGTATCTGCCGCCATTAGTCAGTCCTTCGGCGATTTCCACCCAGTTGCCGTCTTCCCCGGTTGCGCTGAAGTAAAGATTTACAACCGCTTCATCGGCGTCCAATTCGTTCGGGATAGCTGCAGTCCAGTCGATAATGCGAATCGAACCGGCTTTGAATCGTTCACCGCCCGACGGTTCGACCGGATAAATCACAAACTCATCCGGTTCGGAGGACTCAGTAAAGAAATGCAGAAAATTCTGCGTCTGCATGAAACCGGTAACATACCGGAACAGCATAACGACGTCTGGCAAACCGTTGTGATCGACGTCGCCTCCGGTTCGCATCGCCCTGGACCCCGACGGATCATCATCAGCTTCCCACTCGAAATCCATCGTCCAGCGATCTTCCGCTTCCGGATCCTGCAGCCAAACCTCAAATCCTTCGGTTGAAGAAGCGACTAAATCGACGTCGCCATCCATGTCCATGTCGTAAAGATCGACCTGCAGGTAATTGCCATTATTCGGTAAACCTGCCGACAAACTTGACCACTCCTCTTCTTCAGGATTGAACCGATAGACGTCAAGTCCCTGATTTGCATTGATAAACGCCAGATCGTCGCCGCCGTCGCCATCGACGTCGCCCAGATCGACGCTTATATAAGGCGATTCGCGCGCGGCGGCAGGTAGATTAAATCTACCGTTTATCCAATCGCCCTCCCCATTGCCAAAATAGACTTCGCGATCCTGCAGCGCGCAAGCAAAATCGAGATTGCCGTCGTTGTTAATATCGCCAAAATAGAACTCAAACGAAGAATTAGCTCTGCCAAAATAGTAGAGTTCATCCTCCCAGGTTCCATCGCCATTATTCGAATAGACATGCAGTCCCGTGCCGGATCCGAAAGAAACCGAACCGATATCGAGCAGTCCATCGTTGTTAAAGTCGCCTAAGTCCGTTCCGAACATCCCGTACCAGTCGTCGTTGCCCTGCGGAACCGCCAGACCGTCATCCCACGGTTCCCAGCTCTCGCCGGATCCGTCGCCTAAAGCCACCTCTATTTCCTGGTTGCCTAAGTCTCCATTATTATAAGGATGATGCATGCCGTACCCGACGTCCCAGTGACCATCATTGTTGACGTCGCCGACGGCAACACCGCCGTAGCCGAAATTCCCTTCCATAACCCAGCGCCAACCGCCGGCGCCATCGCTGAAAAAGACCATGACGCCGTGCTGGTTAGTATTGATATTCGGTGAGCCATGATCGCCGATGGACACAAAATCGACATGTCCGTCCTTATCGATATCCGCGAACTGGTAGTCACTGGCGCCGCCCTCCCATTCGACCCGTTCCAAGCCATTTTCCGAACGCTCGTAATCTAACGCATATAAAAAAAACGAATGAAAGAGGAAAAAGAATATTAATGCCATTAAGACAAATTTTAGTTTGAACATTTTGACCTCTCTAAGTTGGATTTCAGAATAATTATACAAGTTGTTTTTCGATCTATCGAAGAATTGTAAAGCGTTTTTGAGTTACTGGGAAAATAAAATATTCTACCGGTAGGGCAGGCGTCCCTGCCTGCCTTCTCGACCTTAGATCGGA
>CAZWOY010000104.1:0-10787 GCA_964635255.1 uncultured bacterium | reverse complement strand
TGGGAGATTGCTTAGTCTGCTAAAGGCAGACTCGCAATGACACTTTTTTCTGCACATAGTAATACATTCTGTTTCCCGGCGCCGATGCGCCGTCATTCCTGCCAAAACAAAATCCGCGTTCATCCGTTGCATCCGTGTCATCCGTGTTCCTATTCCTTCCGGGAAATAGAAGATCCACCAGCGGGCAGGGGTTCCATTATATGATCGCACTCAATCCCCTTTAATCGAATCAGGCAACTTAAAATCCCCCACAGTAAAGGCTTTATCCGTTATCCGTTCCGGCTGCCAATAGCGGAAGAAAATCCTCGGCTCTTTGGGATGCGTGTTATCGGTCAAAAGCATCAAATATCCGGTATCGGCGTAGTTGGTCGAATAATAGTCCTGGTAAAGCTGAATCCCGAAAATCGGCGGGGTTTCCGAGCGCCTGATTATTTCCATGTCGGAAAACTGGATGTTCACAAACGGATTCACGAAAGCTTTAGTCCGCAGCCGGTTAATATAATCGGTTTTGGTCAGCCGCTGTTTCTCGAAGTTCTCCTCGCTCAAGTTTGCTCTCACCAGATCCTTAAGCTTCGGATCGATTTCCTCGGTATTCTTGACATAGCCGACGAATATCACCGCGTCGTCGGTGAAAACCTCCGTAATTTTAGCGAGGTCTTTCAGTGCGAAAATCGTCTTGTAGTATTCCATAAACGTCAGGCAGGTCAATCGTTCCTGCAAATCCTCGCATTGCTCGCCGCGCTCGATGGCGTCCTGCGCGTCGCGGTCGTTGATGGCGAAGTTCGTCCAGACGATCTTGCCGTCTTCGATAATAGGCACGATATCGTCATGCACAACCCGTTTATGCCTGTCGGTTAGCTGAGTCACAATCGGTATGCTGCGGATCATCATCCGGTCGCCGAACGGCACGAAATGAATCGAGTGCTCGCCTTCGAATAGTCTTACCTTGCCGTAGTTCATGATGTTCTTAAACTGCCGATAGCCTTCGGGGCTAAAATATTCCTCGACCGCCCGGAAATTGCGCGTTTTAATGGCGTCCAGCAAAGCTTGAGTGATCGACGCCAGTTCTTCTTCGCCGCGGTTTTCAGTCTTTTGGATTTCCGGCTGGACGCTCTTTTTAGGCGCTTTTTTAAGCGATATCGACTTGTTATTGTCAAAGGCGATCGAAATATAGCCGCTGACCATCTTGACTTCTTCGTCTTCCGGATTGTCGCCTAAAAGGTCGTTAAACATATAATCGACAGCCGCGTCAACTTCCGCGACACTCTTGCAATAATTGGACGGCAGGTAGATCGCGCCCTTGCCGTCTTTAATATTCGCCGGTATCATACTCTCGCCGTCGAAATATTTCAGTTTCATATTGTTAATTCGACCTTTGTCATTGAACGCTTTGATATAGACGGCGTTGCTGCCGGAGCTTTCCACAATATTCGAAACATTCAATTTGACGACGTCCAGCATTCCTTTGATCTCGACCGGCAGCAAAATGTTCAGCGGATGTTTTTCTTCGCCATCGCTGTAGTAAATTTCATTTTTTTCAGGATGGCTCTTCAGTAGGATCAAAGCCCAGTAGAGGCTTTTCAGCGCGATGTCGAAATCGTTGACGTCCTTGGCGCGCAGTCCGGTTTTAACGTAGTAGATAATCTTCTCTTTGCGCAGCCGGAAGATTTTGTTCTTATCGGCTTTCTTGATATACCGATAAACAACCCAAGCGCCGTTTTTCAGCTTGTCCGTTTTTTTCTCGACGTTTGCAAGAATCGCGGATGAGTAGGAGGTAACGATCGATTCGGCAAAGCTTTTAAGGTCTTTGTCCGTCTCCCGGATTACGTCCTTAAATTCGGACTCGACCGTCACCGAAATCTGCGAGATCAAGTCCGCCAGCGCCCGCTGATCCGCCCGGTCGAAATCGACGTTCTCGCCTCTGCCGACGAGATAAGCGTTGCTTTTGAGGATAATGTCCATATCCGAAGCGATGGCAAGCATGGGGAATATTAAAATGTATATAACAAATCTCAGCATTTAAACTTCCTTTTTTGGATTTAACAGCAGATTACACAGATTTCGCAGATTTTATTAAGACGGCTTGAAGCATAATAATCTGCGTAATCCGCTAAATCTGCTGTTCTCGTTTAAGATTTAACAGCAGATTACACAGATTTCGCAGATTTTATTAAGACGGCTTGAAGCATAATAATCTGCGTAATCCGCTAAATCTGCTGTTCATTTCCTCTTCCATTCCTGTATTTTCTTTGGCGGCAGAATACGTTCTGTCTGAAGACTCGCCTGACCGAAATTGACTAAAAGCGCTATGGGATAATCGGTTGCAGCCAGGTATTTTATGACCTGTGCTTTATGAATTTCATCCAGTTTCCGCACCGACTTTATTTCCAATATTACCGATTCTTCAACTACAAAGTCAAGGTAACTGATACCTATTTGTTGTCCTTTGTACAATACTGCGACGTCTCTTTGCGCTGTAAATGCAATCTTTAGAATGTTAAACTCGTATTCAAGCGCTCTTTGATAGTAATCTTCAGGAAACCCGGGACCTACACCAGTATGCACATTCATACACGCGCCGATTATACGGTACGTAAGCTGATTAATTCTTTCCGGTATTATCATCACATTCCTCCTTAAGGCGTCTATTTAAGATTTGACAGCAGATTACGCTGATTCCGCAGATTAAGCCCAAACCGCCAATTACAAAAATAATCTGCGCAATCTGCTAAATATGCTGTTCTATTTAAGATTTAACAGCAGATTACGCTGATTCCGCAGATTAAGCTCAAACCGCCAAATAAAAATAATCTGCGCAATCTGCTAAATCCGCTGTTCTATTTAAGATTTGACAGCAGATTACGCTGATTCCGCAGATTAAACCCAAACCGCCAAATAAAAATAATCTGCGCAATCCGTGAAATCTGCTGTTCACACTATCCTAAAGCGTCACCGGCATCCCCATCATAGGCCAGATGAACATTACGAAAATGCCTAAGACAATCATCATAATTATGCTCGCCGGAATGCCGCAGACGAAGAACTCGCCGGTGGAGAACTGCTTGCTCTCGTACGCGATTGCGTTCGGGGCGGCTCCTACAAGGAACAGGAAGGGCATGCCCGCCGTTACTAAGGCTGAAAAAATGACCACTTCGGGAGCTACATTCAGATACGGAGCGATAACCAGCGCTACCGGCAGCGAGATCGCTATCGCCGCTACGTTCATGATCAGATTCGTCATAATCAAAACGAACAGCGCAATTCCCATGACGAAAATGAACCAGCCGGCGTCTTTAATAATCGTCAGCCAATGAATAGCGATCCACGACGCGGCTCCCGTCTGCCACAGGCAGAAACCGATGCACATCGCGCCTCCGAACAGCAGCACGATGTTCCATGGGATCTGTTCCAAATCCTCAATGGTTAGTATTTTTAACAGGAAGAACAGAATAGTCGAAATGAGAATAATCGCGCTTTTATTGACTTGATCCAATCCGGGGACGAAATTTCTGAGGCTCATCGCCAGAATTGTCAAAACCACTATCAGGATCGCCAGTTTCTCGTTTCTAGTGATCGGACCTAAGCCTGCGTTTAAGACTTTAACGCGCTCTCGCAAGCCGGGGATTACTTTATGCTCCGGCTTGTAGTAAATCAGGATATAGAACCAGAGAATAAAAGTCATTAATACGCCGACCGGGAACATATAATAGGACAGCTCGAAAAAGCCGATTTCCCTGCCGGTAATGTCCCGGAAGAAGCCGATGGCTACCGCGCCGCGCGCTGCGCCGAGCAGGGTGATAATGCTGCCCGCGCCGGCGGTGAAAGCCATGCCGATAAACAGCCCTTTCCCGAATTTAGTCGGTTTATCCGACTGCTCATACAGCCCGTAAATCGCCATCAGCAGCGGATAAATCGCCGCCGCCACCGCCGTGTGCGCCATAATCAGCGTCAGCGCCGCGGTCATAATGAAACTGCCCAGGTAAATCTTACTCGTCTTCTCGCCGACCATTATCAGCATCTTGTACGCCATTCGCTTCGTCAGCCCCGTTCGCGAAAAGGTCATGCCGATAACGACCGAACCGATAATAAACCAGACCGACGGATCGAAAAAGTCGGTAAACGCCGTTTTAGCGTCGCGGATCAGGAACACTGCCTGAATCACGCCGATGGTTATGCTCGTAACGCCGATCGGGATAACCTCGAAGACCCACCAGGTAGCCGCCAGAAGAAAAAGTCCCACTGCGGCTTTGCCCTCGCGGGTTAATACAAATTGCTTGCCGGTAGGATCGACGGCGTCAGGCCAGGATGGCGAAACATATACGATTAGGAAGAGGCCGAAACCTAAAAAAATGTAGAAAATCCTCGTCCAGTCGATTTTACGCTTGATTTCTGCTTTGTAATATTCCTGAGGTTTCGGCGGCAGTCCTTTCTTCTCAGGCGCATTAACGGTTTTTGTTTTGTTCAAGTCTAGATCTCAGTGGGTTTAAAGGAAACGAAAACAGTGATTTCTAAGATCGATTAATGTATAAAAAGCCCTCACTTTGTCATTCCTGCGAGGGCAGGAATGACAAGGCAAGCCGACATTAATTCTCAATTTGGCTTTTTACGCATGAATCAAGATTCGATCAGTATCTTGGAAATCTCATTAAAGACATCGACGCTGCGAACGACTCCGACGACTTTATTATCTTTCATCACCGGCAGCAAGTTCATGTCCCGATGAACCATCATATATATTATCTTCGCCAGATGATCGTCGTGGTTTATCGCGGTAGTGATCGGATTCATGATCTCGCTGACGGACTGTTCCGCCTGTTTTTGCATTTCGCTCGAAATCTTGCCTTTCGATAGATCGACCAGACTGACGTCGCCCTCGATATCGAATAAATTTCTGCGATGTGGAATCGGCATAGTGCGCAGGAATTTCGGCTCCAACGCCCGCAGGATGTCTCTACGCCTGACGGTTCCAAGCAAATGATAGTGTTCGTCGAATACCAGAATAGCTCGCGGCAGCGATTTTCTGCCGTCCGATTCGATTTCCGATTGTTCCATTTCCGCTACCGCTTGTCTTACTGTGAACCAATAAGGTATGTGCGGATATTTGTCGAGGGGAATCATTATTTCCCCAGCTTTCTTCGCACTCATTGTACGCTCTTTCTTTTGCTATGTTCGAAAGTTGACCGAAAGAATTATCCGTAATCCAACGAACCAGTCTTTCAACCAACGCGCTTTGCACAAATTCAAAATACACTGTGAATATACTAAAGAAATTATTATACAGTCAATATTTTTTGCATATATCGTACTCATACGGTTACGAATGAGGTCGATTAGTTTAAATAATAGGCTGAAAAATGCTGTCGAAATTAAGAATTTGATATTACCATGTGCAATAAATAGTGAACAAATTACCGACTCGTTCCTATGCTCCAGCGTGGGAACGCATACTTAACTATATAAGGCCGATATGCATTCCCACGCAGGAGCGTGGGAACGAGTTATATGCAACTGTACTAATGGTTATCAGGTAGAATTCTCTTGCAGTTTTTGGTTTGATGCATACGCTCTTTCTCACTTTCTTACTTTCTCACTTTCTTACTTTCTTACACAGAGTTGACGTATTATATTATTCATTTTAATGCTACATACTTTACAACGAAACACAGCCATGCGCGACTTGCTTAAAAGAAACCGGTTTTTTGTTTGGATTGTCTCCGGCGTTGTTTTTCTAATGACTGCCGGCGCTTTGAACCTTTACGCGTTGGAACGTTCCGAGCCATCCAACCATAGCTTTGACTTCAAAGTTATCAGCAGCGGAAATAATACGGTTGAACTCCGAGTGGAGCAGATTGATCGATCTGTAGATTTACTTGCAGATAACGAGATCGGGGACGCCCTAAATGACCGGCAGGCGGAATGGATTTTATTGCCGCAAGGCAAGAACGCTGAAATTGAAGTTTTAAATATTAAAAAACAGGGAATTGAACTCTCCGAAGACCTTCTTTACCAATTAAGACGCGATCAAAATGAATTTTTTCATTTAGGCGAGCCGATGATAATGCGCGGCTGGCGAATGGCGCCGCTAATTGTGTCCCGCTGCATATATAATAAAGTCGCAAACCAATACGAACAGCTCAAATCTATCGAAGCGAAAATTTCTTTTAAATCCGATGGAACTCTCGATTATCGCCAAATTTCCACCCCCAAGCCTTCCAGATACGCGGCAAAAATAATCCGCAGCTTAGTTCTAAATCCCCCGCCTCCCGATAGAGACGACGCCGTGATGGGCGGATCGATCGCCTTCGTTATCGGCGAGTGGGACGACGTCGAAGAAGCGCTGCAGCCATTGATCGAATGGAAACGGCGCAAAGGCTGGTCGGTGGACGTCATCAGAGTCGAACACTATTGGAACCGGTTCAGAATCCTCAACGCAATCCGCGACGCTTACAACGAATGGGAAACGCCGCCGGAATTTGTAGTTTTGACCGGTGACGCAGCGGGCGAGGATAATGATAACGACTACACTTTGGCTTACTGGAACGAGCAGGATGGCAGCCGCTATCCTTATGAAACCGATCACTGGTACGCCTGCGTCGATGGCAACGACCTGCTCCCCGATCTTGCTATCGGAAGATTGTCCTATCATTCGATTGCAGCTCTGGAAAATCACGTAAACAAAATCATAAGCTACGAATCAGATCCTTACATCGGCGGAGGCGACAACGCCGGCTGGCAGCTTCGCGCAGTGGTTGCGGCTACGGACAGTCGCAGCGGAAAGTCGTCCATCGACGTCTGTGAATGGTTTGAAGATCTGTTAGGCGAATACGGCTATCGAAACGTCAGCGAGCTCTACTTTTCAGAAAGAAATCCACAGCCCAATCCCACACAATTTATTATAAACACGTTCAACGAAGGGGTTAATTTCTTCCTCTACCGCGGCTGGTCGGACATGAACGGATTCGATCCCGGCGATATCCAGCGGCTGCGCAACGGAAGCATGCTGCCGTTTGTGATCCTGGCGACCTGCAACACCGGCGAATATGTGGTCGGAAATCAGGACTCCCCCTGGTGCTATACGGAGTGGATGACGCTGCATCGCGACGGCGGCGCCATCGGCTGCATCGGTCCCGCCGGCGCTACTCATACGGCTTATAACAATATTTTCGTCTCAGACGCATTGCGCTCTATTTTCAATGAAGGCGTTATTTCTCAAGGCTGGGCGTTAATGCGAGGCAAACTGGGACTTTACGATCACTATGCGGGGCGGGGCGATATCGATCATGCTGAAAATGAAAATCAGGAATGCTGGGAAACGCATCTCTATATTTACAACCTGATGGGCGATCCATCGGTCGAATTGTTTACTCAGATTCCAAGGCAGATCACAGTTCAACATCCCGGGTTTATCTATGCCGGTCAGGAACAACTGGAAATTTACGTGCAGTACGTCGATGAAGAAACGCCCGCTGAAGGTTTGGATGTTTGTCTGTATAAACCGAATGAATTCCAAACAGTCGAACAGACCGGAGCCGATGGCGTCTGCAGGTTCTATCTCGAACGCGAATGGGCGCAGCGCGGCGAGATTCAGTTAACCATCACCGCCGAAAACGTCGATCCATATCTCGTCGAACTGCCGGTCCGGCGAGATGAAGGCTGCCTGAAAGCGGTTTCCTGGCAATTATACGACGGAATGCGAGACGTCTGCTACGGTAACGAAAACGGCCGAGCCGGCTTAGGCGAAACGGTAAAAATAACCTCCGAAATAGAAAACAGCGGCTACGATTTCGATGATGGCGATTTTACAGCGGTTCTTAAAACCGGTAATCCGCAGATAAACATCCTGACAAACGAAGTTCGCTTTAACAGACCGCCTGCCGATGAGGAAACGGTTTCTGCCAGTTTTCTCGTAAAAATCGACGGCTCATTTTTCGACGATGACGAAGAACCGTTGACTATCGAATTGTCGCATCGAAACAACGTCTGGAAAAGCGCTTATAAATTGCCGGTTGACTATGGAAAAACCGGTTTCGAAGGCTTCGAATGGATCGACGACGCGCCCAGGCCAGGAGACGCCGTTTCATTCAGAATCAGCCTCAGAAACGACGGCAATTCATTTTCAGAGAGGATCGACGCTAAGTTGTACAGCTTGTCGTCCGTTTTAAGAATTTTGGAAGACGACGTCGTTTTCCCCGCCGTGCATTCGAATGCGTTGAGCGAATCATTCAATGCGCCGTCGGTCTATATCGACGAACAAGCGATTTCCGGATCGGTATGCAAGGCGAGATTGATTTTAAAAACCGCCGCAGTCACTATCGACACAATCGATTTTGAATTCACAATCGGCGAACCGGATGAGGCTCAGCCGTTCGGACCTGATAATTACGGCTACTACTGCCTCGACGACGCCGACGAAGGCTGGATTGGAAGCCCGGAATATGATTGGGTCGAAATCGATCCCAATCTTGGCGGCGAGGGGCGGGACACAAACCTCGAGGACCGAGGCGAGAATCAGGATGCAAGCACAACGGTCGATCTGCCGTTCAATTTCAGGTATTACGGCGAAGAATTCGATTTGATTACGATCTGTACAAACGGCTGGATGGCTTTCGGCGATCATTCAGAAGTTGCAGCCGGTCGAAACCGGCGCATTTCGCGCGGCGAATCGGTTCCGGCGATGCTGTGTCCGTTCTGGGACGATCTGATCACACTCGACAACCGGGGAATATATTACTGGCTCGACCGGCAGAACAACCGCTTTATCGTCGAATGGTCGCGCATGAAAAAGCTTGGACCCCGCGGCAATGCGGAAGCGACGGAGACCTTTCAGGTCATTCTCTACAATCAGGAATTTCACCCAACCTTAACCGGCGACGGCGAGATCATCTTTCAGTACCGCACTGTAACCGACGACCGTTCCTGCTACCAGGCTTGGGATACGCCGTTTGCGACCGTAGGCGTATCCAGTCCCTCAATGACCGATGGGCTGCAATACACCTACTGGGGACAGCGTCATCCAAACGCCGCGGAGCTGGAAAACACGCGCGCGATCAAATTCACGACTAATCCGCTGTTCGATTACGGAGTCGTCGCCGGCAGAATAACCGACGCCGGAACAAATGAACCCGTAAGCGGCGCGCAGGTTACCGGCAAAACCGGCATAACCTGCAGTTCGGATGAAAACGGCGTTTTCAGGCTCGCCCCGCTGCCGCTGGATTCAGTTTATTCCATCACCATCGAACAATCCGGTTATTTAGATGCGATAATTGAAAATATCGATCTTGAAGGTGAAAATGAAATCGAATTGGAACTTCAGTTGCGCAAGCCGGAATTGCAATTTGAACCGAATGCTGTACAGATCGAAACTTTAGGGGACAATCCATCGATGCATAAGGTGATGGCGCGCAATCCAGGGAGTGCGGAGACCCGGTTTAAGGCGAGTCTGTTCAATGGCTTTTCAGATACGCTCCATCGCTGGGAGCCACTGCTGACATGGAATTCTACAGATTCGACCGGCGACTATAGAATGCACGGGATCGAATTTGTCGAAGGCAGGTGGGTTTTATCCGGCGGAAACAATGACGCTGACATCAATCAGCTTTACATCTTCGACCGTAACGGAGCCTTTATCGATAGCGTCCGGCAGCCGATCATATCGACCAACGGCATTCGCGACATGGCATATTACGACGGGTATTTGTACGGAGTTTTCTGGACGCCGTACGTCATCAAGTTCGATCCGGAAACCGGCGAAGAGGCAATGCGCTGGGAAACGCCGGAACAGACCGACGACGTCCGCGCCCTGACCATCGATCCGCGAACAGGCTTATTCTATATTTCCAGCGAAGGCAGCGCAATTTATCAGATGGAGCTGATTAACGAAGAATCCTTTGAAGTGCGCGACAGCCTGACAATCAGAGATCCGCGCGATCTGCAGGTCGTTTCCCGCTGCTATGGGCTGTCCTGGTATGAGAATGATCCGGACGGACATAAATTATACGCCTCGACCAACCATGATCCCGATCCGAACGATGGGACGCCTGAGGTCACAATTTACAAAATCGATATGGAAACGAAAGAGGTCGCCTTTCTGACGGATCTGCCCGCTCTTGGCGGAGATTTATACCGGTTAAAAGCGGGAGCCTGCATCACGGATTCCTGGATGGACGGACATGTCGTATTCGCCGGCGTTTATGATACGGACGACGATGATATTGCCGCCGTCTTCTCGCTTGATAAGTCCATCGGCTGGTTCAGCTTTGAGCCTCGATCGGGAATAATTCCGGCGGGGCGGTCGTTGGAGATGGATTTCCTGATCGATCCGGCGGAATTAGAATTGGGAAGTCATTTTCTGACGATTGATTTTGAATATAATGTACAACCCGGCAAGAAATCACTGCCGATAATGATAAATGTTGTAGATGAATTAGGTGATTCCAAAGACAGTTATATTTGGCCCGAAGAATTGACTGTCACAAATTATCCGAATCCTTTCAACGCCCAAACAGTCATTTATTACACGCTTCCCCATTCCGGAGAAGCTCGATTGTCGATGTTCGATCTGACCGGACGGGAGATATATCGTCTGGTCGATGGCTTTCAGGAAAAAGGGGAATACCGGCGCGCTTTCAACGCCCGGAACTTGCCGGCAGGCGTGTATTTCTTGAAGGTCAGGGCTATGAATGAAGAGAAAATCAGCAAGATTTTGCTGATAAAGTAACGATCTTTGGAAAATGGACCGCTTAATCTCCCCCCTTCTATCTGAAGGGGGGATACAGGGGGGTTGCGAC
>CAZWOY010000103.1:0-10837 GCA_964635255.1 uncultured bacterium | reverse complement strand
CCCCCTGTATCCCCCCTTCAGATAGAATGGGGGAGATTAAGCGGTCTATTTTCCCGGTAATTTCGTTTTCCTCTATGCTCCCTTTTAATCCTACTTGCATAACGGCAAATATCTTTCGTAACTTTATTATGCCTTCGGGGAACGGTGAAATTCCTTACCGACGGTTAAAGCCCGTGACTTCTTTGTTTTAAAGAACTGAGCCGGTGTAATTCCGGCGCCGACGGTTACAGTCCGGATGGGAGAAGGCATACAAAAACAGAGGCGTTCTCTGTCCGCAGGAGATCTTAACTGCTAAGGGAATCTCTGTCATAAAAAATATTCCATCAAACAAAAGTTCCCCGATTTTATATCGGGTTTTTTTATTTTAAGGACATTTTGTAATGCCGCCTTATCGCGAAATAACAATCATGCGCCGGGTATTAAACCTTGCACAAAGAGGGCGAGGAACCGTTTCTCCGAATCCTCGCGTTGGAGCCGTGATTGTTGACGCCGATGGCACTATTTTAGGCGAGGGTTATCATAAAAAATATGGCGGGGCGCACGCTGAGGTCGAGGCGATCAACTCATGCCATGGCAAAGACCTCAGAAACACAAGCTTATATCTGAATCTTGAACCCTGCTGCCATCATGGACATACTCCCCCGTGCGTCGATGCGATAAAAAAATCCGGCGTCCGGAGAGTTGTCGTTTCCAATATCGATCCCAATCCTAAAGTAAATGGAAAAGGAATCGAAAAGCTGCGAGAATCCGGCGTCGATGTAACAGTCGGATTGCTGGATGATGAAGCGCGTTATGTCAACCGCGGATATTTTAGCTATCGACTAAGAAATCGCGCATGGTGTTCGGCAAAGATTGCGCTCAGTCTCGACGGCAAAATGGCGAACCCCGACGGCATGTCGAAATGGATTACAGGACCCGAGGCGCGTAAGTTTGCCCATGCCCTTCGAGCCGACCATGATGGTATATTGGTCGGCGGAGGAACGGTGTTGCACGATAATCCCGAATTAACTGTCAGACTCGTTAAAGGCATTAGTCCGAAGCGATTCATTCTATCGCCGAAATTCGGCATTCCGCATGACAGTCTTTTAGCGCGAACCGCAAGCGAGGTTCCGACATACTTGATTTGCAATACCGATTCTAAACCGGAAGGAGCTGATATTCCGCATTTAAATACTATCCAGTTAGCCGCTCGGGAAGATGGCCTAATCGATCCGAAGAACATTTTACGTGAATTGCCGGATCAAGGCGTCTTGTCCCTGATGATTGAAGGTGGATCTGAAACATTATCGACTTTTATGGAAGCGGGATTAATCGATGAAATTTCAGTTGGAATCGCTCCATCCGTAATAGGCAAAGGAATATCTCCGTTCGAACGCTTTACTCCGAAATCATGGGAATGGCGTCCGAAATATGCTGCGGGACCTATTAAGCGCGCCGGAGCGGACGTCATTATTGTCTTTAGACGGGAGGGCGACCCATTTTCACTGGACTAATCGAAGAGATCGGATTGTTAGCCAATCGGCTGAATCGACGCGATAATGTTGTTTTAACGATAAAAGCACATACCGTTCTTGATGGCTTGAAGTTAGGCGACAGCGTTGCCGTAAACGGTCCCTGCCTGACAGTTGCCGAAATATTAAAAGACGAATTCAAAGTCGAAGCGACAAAGCACACGGTGGATTCAAGCGCGATAGTCGATTGGAACGTTGGCAGGAAACTGAATCTGGAGCGCGCTCTGAAGGTGGGAGACCGGTTAGGAGGGCATATTGTGCAAGGGCACGTCGATGGGATTGGCAGCGTCAGCAAAGTTAGATACGGCGCGGGGTCAACCGATATTTACATCGAAACCGCAGCGAACGTAATTAATCTCATCGTCCCCAAGGGTTCGATCACCGTCGATGGCGTTAGTCTGACAGTCGCCGAAAAATATAAGCGCGGCTTTAAGATTATGGTTGTGCCATTTACGCTGGAACATACTACGCTGGGCGATTTAAAGCCGGGAGGCAAGGTCAACCTTGAAACAGACCTGATATTAAGGTGGCTGGCAGATCGTTTTTCAGTCGATGAGCAGCCGGATTACGAAAGATTTTGGCGGAATAATTTTAATATAAATACGGAGGATTAGTTTTGGTTTCTCCAATTGAAGAAATCATTGAAGATTTTCGCGAAGGAAAAATGATTATCGTCACTGACGATGAAGATCGAGAGAATGAGGGCGATTTTATAGTGGCGGCGGAAAAAGTGACGCCCGAGCATATAAATTTTATGGCTAAATACGGCCGAGGAATGATTTGTCTTGTACTGACCCAGGAAAGGTGCGAAGAACTTGATCTGGATTTAATGGTCGGCAAACAACAGAATGACGCTCTGCATGGAACCGCCTTCACAGTTACCATCGACGCCAAAGAAGGCACCACGACAGGCATCTCGGCTTACGACAGAGCGTTTACCATCCAAAAAGCCGTCGATCCGGCTTCAAAACCGGAAGACTTCGCGCGACCCGGACATATATTTCCTTTGCGCGCCGCTGAAGGAGGAGTCTTAAAACGCGCCGGACATACGGAAGCTACGGCGGACCTGGCAAAATTAGCCGGTCTTAAGCCGGCGGGCGTGCTGTGCGAAATAATGAATGATGACGGATCCATGGCAAGAATGCCGCAGCTCGAAAAGGTCGCCGAACGATTCGGTTTAAAGATCGGCACAATCAGAGATTTGATCGAATACCGGCGAAGGGATGAAAAGTTGGTTTACCGCGACGTAGAACTCGAATTTCCCACTAAGTTCGGTCAATTTAAGTTAATACACTTTCGTAATCGAGTTACCAGGGAGCATCATCTCGCCATAGTAAAAGGAAACGTCGATACAGAAGAGCCGGTGCTGGTTCGGGTGCACTCCGAGTGTTTGACGGGCGACGTTTTTGGTTCGAACCGCTGTGATTGCGGCGACCAACTTCATTTTGCATTGACTCGCATCGAGCAGGAAGGCAGAGGCGTTTTACTGTACATGAATCAGGAAGGACGAGGCATTGGCTTAGATGCGAAATTACACGCCTATAAGTTGCAGGATGAAGGACTGGATACGGTCGAGGCAAATAAAAGACTTGGCTATCCCGCCGACCTCCGAGATTATGGAACAGGCGCCCTCATGCTCAGGAATCTTGGCGTTCGCAATATGCGCCTGATAACGAACAATCCCATGAAAATTGTAGCGTTGGAAGGATTTGGCTTGGAGATCGTAGATCGTATTCCGATTGAAGTTCAACCTAATCCGACTAACATCAGATATTTAGAAACAAAAAGAGACAAAATGGGACACATGATCTTAGGCAACGGTACAAAGATTAGAACTGAACAGAAAATATAGGCAAAGGAAAGCATGATTTATCTGTAAAAAGCCGAATTGTGAATTATATCCGGCTTGCCTTGTCATTCATGCCTCCGCAGGAATGACAAAGCAAGAGCTTTTTACTCGATAATCAAAGCGTTTTTCATTAGCAAATTCGAAACAAAACTTTAACTTTACAGTATAAAAGACAATGAAGTCCACGCAAAATTCAGTAAAAGAAGGCAGACTCAACGCCAAAGGCTTGAAGTTTGCCTTGGTCGTCAGCCGCTTTAATGATTTTATCAGCCAGCGGCTGCTTGAGGGCGCCGTCGATTGCCTTGAAAGGCATGGCGATGGCGAAGTGTCTTATACGATCGTCAAAGTCCCCGGTTCATTCGATATGCCTTCGACAGTGTCGAAAGTCGTCGATTCCGGAAAATACGACGCCGTCGTAACGCTGGGCGCGGTCATTCGCGGATCTACGCCACACTTCGACTATGTCGCAGCCGAGGTGTCTAAAGGGATCGCGCAGATTTCGCTGAAGGGTAAAATTCCAGTTACTTTCGGAGTGCTGACGACGGACACTATCGAACAGGCGATCGAACGCGCCGGAACCAAAGCCGGCAATAAAGGATGGGACGCAACGTTAGCCGCCATCGAACTGGTCAATCTCTGGAGAGAACTGTAGGATCCAACGGACAAGTAATATTTAAGATTCCCGCCGGGAAGAAATTTCGATTTCCAATAGTTGAAGCTTCTCTGGCTGTTGCGGCATTTTTAGCGCTGCAGATACCGCTGCATAGTTATATTGTCGATGACGCCTACATACATTTAACCTTTGCTCGAAATATCGCTTCGGGCGAAGGTTTTTCTTTTAATCCGGGAATTCCAACCTATGGCGTCACTTCCCCGCTCTGGACTTTATTGCTGGCGGCATTGGGAACGATTTTTCACACTTCAATAATTACCGCCAAAACGCTTTCGATACTGTTTGGCGCTTTGACGATTCCGATGATGTTTTTGCTGGCGGCTCAAATGGGAATGAACCGAAAAGCGGCGGCAACGGTGATGATTGTCTGGGCGGTAAATGTATGGCTGGTAAGATGGTCGGCTTCGGGAATGGAGTCCTCGCTGGCGGTTTTTCTGATCTTATCCGGCGTTTCGTTTCAATTAAAACGCAGCAGCCTGTCCGGCTTATTCTACGGATTGTCAATTTTAACCAGACCGGAATCCGGAATTTTACTGGCAATTCTGCTCATCGATTACTTTATGACCGGCTTTCGCAAGCAAGCGCTTAAAGCTCTTATTTTATCGCTGCTTGTGGTTCTCCCCTGGTTTATCTATACGATTTTTACGTTCGACAGTATATTTCCGAATCCGGCAAGGGTCAAAGCCGAAGCGGGATTGCCCAGATGGGAAGATTTTTTATTAGGATTAAAGCGAACTGTTATTATCATCGGCGGTTCGCATGGAATTGAGATATTGGTTTTAGTTACAGGTTTGGCGATTGCCATTCGAAATAAAATATTGATGCCGGACAGAGTAATTTGGCTCGCCACTTTTCTGTTGCTTTGGAGTATATTTCCATCGATATTTTACTTGTCTCGAGGAGTTTTTATTACCTCAAGATACCTGTTGATAGGAATTCCCGCTATACTATTGGGAGCGTTTTTAACGCTCGACTGGTTTTCGAAACGTTTTCCCGCTTTAAACTGGAAAGGCTTATGGCAATTAATCTTTATCGTTTTTTTTGCAGTACAACTTTTTCTTACGGCGCGCATTACTGTTCCTCACGCTTATACATTCGATAAAACTATGGATGCATTGCGCGAAATTGCGGAATATATTCATAAAAATACGCCTGATGACTCGGTGGTCGCGGTTGGAGACGTCGGCATGATGGGCTATGCTTCCGGCAGATACATCCTTGATCTCGAAGGGCTGGTGACGCATGAAATGATTCCAAATCGCGTCGGGCAGCCATTAGACGAAGTTATTTACAATGAAAAATACTTCGGAGCGCCTTTCCCGAATTACATAGTCGATAAATCTAAATCTCCAAATCGATTAAACGAATACTTCGGAGATCGATACCGTAACCTTATGGTAATCGCGATACCGGGAGGCCTGATCGATAATGCCGATGAGGAATGGCGCTACACGCTTTACAGAATTTCAAAAGATGGGTCATAGCTTTTCAGGAGGTCTGGCAATGGAAAAACTCATTAGGCTGACGGTAATTGTTTCGCTATTATTATTAATTCAACTATCTTTTTCGCAAGATAAATGGCAAATTTTCTCGGATTATCGAGACGTGCGCGAGATTTGTTATTTAGACGGTAAAATCTGGTGCGCCACGAGCGGGGGTCTTGCTTCATTCGATATTGCGCGCAACGAATATCGATATTTTACACCGATCGACGGTATGGCGGGCGTCGGAGTATCGGCAATGATATCCGATGAGCAAAATGGTCTCTGGCTGGCATTTGACAATATCGCTCTTCAAAGATTCGAACCGGGCAAGGGTATAACTCATACGACAATTGGCATAGACAGGCGAACCGGTCTAAGCGGCGTCAATGATTTAACGCTCTGCGACGAAGGTATGTTTTTAGCTACCGACCGGGGAGTCGTGAGAGTGACTTATTCAGAAGAATACGACCGCTGGGCGGCGCTTGAAGAATGGACTAAAATGGGCGAGTTCGAAGACGACCTTGAAGCAAAGCGCCTGACGGTGAACAATAACTTTGTCTGGATAGGAACAGAAGCGGGAATAGCCAGAGCGGATTTGGATTCTCCTCCGCCCAGAGATTGGGAAAATTATACTACCGATAACGGTCTGCCGGGAAATGAAATTCGGGATCTAGCAAAATGGAACGGGAGCGTTTACGCTGCCTCAGACGGCGGCGTGTCCGTGTGGAACGGCGCTAATTGGTCGCTGGCGTCGAATGCGAAGGATATAAGAAAACTTGGCGTCGTTCATGATACTTTGCGCGCTGTCCGGGACGATGGCGTTTATACGTTTGCCGCCGATGAATGGCGGCGCGAAACGCCTGCGCACAATCGGCTGAGTTCCTTTGCCTGGGACGGAGACGACAATATATGGGGCGGAATGATGTTCAGCGGAAGCGCATCTTATCGGGGCGGCTTAGTTTTAGCGGCGGATACCGCGTTTGTTGAATTCGCGCCCAACGGTCCGCCTTCGGATAGAATTCAGGAGTTTGGCTTTACATCGGAAGGCGAGGCTCTGTTTGCCGCAAGGGGAGGATCGGGACGCCTGGGCGTCGGCATTTGGGATGGAAATACGTGGGAAATTTACACAAGACCTAAATATACACAAAGGATTTTTTCTTATGCAATTTACGATGTGACTGAAGATTTTGACGGCGGGATCTGGTTCAGCGCCTGGGGAGGCGGGCTTGCCCGAATAAATCCTGATAAAACGATTAGCCTGTATGATTATTCTGAAGCGACAGGACAGCGGTTGATCGGTTTCAGAGGCTCTCTGGACTATGTATTGGCGCCGGATATAGAGTTAGATAATTCAGGAAATCTCTGGGTGACTAACCGCGGCGCTGATAATGGAAATGTGCTTGTCTGCGTGCCGCGCTCATTTATACAAGATCCGGATCCGGATCGGGACTGGATATATTTTCACAGAACATTGTTCAGGAATTTTCCTCATTTCGACCGATTGGCAATCGATGGTCAGGGACGCAAATGGCTGGCTTCCTTAAGCCCCGAAGTAATCGACGGCAAAGGCGTTTACGCCTTCGACGACAATGGAACTCTGGATGATCCGGCTGATGACCGCGTCTGGGGACCGTTTCCGGGGTTGGAATCGCCGCAGGTGTTAAGCCTGGCTTATGATCCTGACGGATATATCTGGGCGGGAACGATCGACGGCGCTTATTATTTAAACACAAATTTCACCGATCTTAATAATCAGGGATTCACACCGCTATACCCAATGCGCGATCATCAGATTAACGATATCGAAATAGACGCCGCCGGCAATAAATGGTTCGGTACGACCTTTGGCGTATTTGTCGTCGCTGACGACCTGTTTACGGTAAAGCGACAAATCACAACCGACAAGCCTGACATGCTGCCGGACCTGAACGTAAATTCACTTGGAATCAATCCTCAAACCGGCTGGGCGTACATGGGCACCAACTATGGCACGGCGGCTCTGCTAACGCCTTATAGAAACTACGGGACTGAACTGATTGAATTGACGTTTGAACCGAATCCATTTAACCCGAATAATGGCAGGCTGATTTTCACAGGCAATTCCTTGGCAAATATGGCTGATGCGAAAATTTACACTCCCGATGGCAGGATCGTTCGATCCCTCAATCATGAAGAAGCCGCTTTCGGATGGGACGGATTGAACGAGTCGGGATATAAAGTCGCCAGCGGGGTGTATTTAATCGTAACGCACACAGACGATGGCAAGGCGGCTAAAGGCAAGGTTGCGGTTATATGGAGCAAATGAAGCCTCCGTTTGGAACCCTAGTTCAACGCCTGTCTAAGGGCTGTAAAATAACTGAGGATTCAGCAAATTGTTAAAAAGACTCTCTATTAAGGACTATGCTCTGCTTAGGAATATAGAGATCGAATTCAAACCAGGCTTGACGGCAATCACCGGTGAAACCGGTTCCGGTAAATCCTTGCTGATTGAGGCTTTGAACTTTTTAGGCGGCGCTAAATCCTCTGCCGGCATGATCCGGGATGGCGCTAAAACCGCCGTAATCGAAGCTGAATTTGAAGACAATAAGGGGCAGGTTGCTATTTTACGCCGTGAACTTCATCAAAGCGGCAGATCGCGAGTCTTTCTGGATGATAGTCCGACGACTCAAAAAGATATGATTCAAGCGGCGTCGAACCTGATCGATATTACTTCACAACGAGCGTTCAGCCACCTGCTCGATCCATCAAAACACCTTGATTTTCTTGATATCTACTGCGGCTTAATGAAAGAGAGGGAAGCGCTTGCCGGATTTCAAGTTCAATATGCCCAGATAAATAAGGAAATTTATCGCTTAGAAAAGAAACTTCATGAATATACGCAAAATAAAGATTTAACGCTGTTCCAGTTGAAACAAATCGACAGCGTCGATCCTCGCGAAGGCGAGGAGGAGGAATTAAAAGCGGAAATTAATCGACTGGAGCATTATGAGGATTTATACCGATACGGCGGCGATTTCGTTCTTCTCATGAAAGACGGCGATGGATGCGTCGATGCGTCGATTTCGCAGGCTCAGCGCTTACTCGATAAGATAACCGAATTAGACGGGGAATTGGCTGAATTTAAAGGCGAACTCGATTCAGCCAAAGCGGCGTTGAAGGAAATAACCAGAAATGTTGAAGACAGATGTCTTAAAGCGGAGTTTAATCCAGAGGAACTTGAAGGATTACGTGAGCGAGAACATGCAATTTCAGGCCTAATAAAGAAATATGGCGGTTCATTTAATGCTTTAATTGAATACAGAGAAAAACTAATAAACAGTCTCAACGAACAGGACAACAGCAGTGAAGCGTTAAAAACGCTCAAGGGAAAACGAGCTGAAATTGTACGTGATTGGACAAAATTAGCATTGTCCGTGAGTAAAATTCGAAAAAAGAAAAAGCAATTTTTTGAGAAGGCGATTATCGACTCGCTGCAAAAACTGGGAATAAAAAAGGCTCACTTCATAGCTGAGATATTCAAAACCCAGCAAACTGATGGTTTGTATAAGGAAGAAGGGAATAACTATTTATTAAATCACCGCGGTCTAGAAGACGTTGAGTTCTTTTTCAGCGCCAATCCCGGGCTGGAGCCTCGTCCGTTGTCAAAAATCGCTTCAGGCGGCGAGTTGTCAAGAATACTGCTGTCGATAAAGGAATCCTTGCCTGCATTAGAACGCGAAGCGGCGATCATTTTCGATGAAATCGATACGGGCGTCTCAGGAAAAGCGGCATATCTTGTTGGCAGTAAACTCAAGGAACTGGCAAGAGATAGACAAATGATCGCAATTACGCATTTACCACAAATTGCTGGATTGGCGGATCAGCATTACCGAGTATGTAAGATGCAGGTTGGCGAAAAAACAGAAAGCGTCATCGAGGAAGTAACCGGTTCGGCGAGAATAGATGAAATTGCTTCGATGCTCTCCGGAGGTAAAATAACCGGCGCAGCAATCGATCAGGCAAAATACTTAATCGAAACAGGAAGGGAGATTAATTTAAATGATGGATAGATTTGAAATAACCGGCGGGAGCCCCTTAAACGGCGCAGTCGATTGCGCCGGATCGAAAAATGGAGCTTTGCCTTTAATGGCGGCGTCGTTATTGGCTGAAGGCGTTACGGTTCTGAGAAACGCGCCGAATCTTCAGGACGTCAATATGATGGCGATGGTGCTAAGGGTAATCGGCGCGGACGTCCATCTGTCGGGTTCGGAAATGACAATTGACTGCACGCATTGCAACTTCTGGGAAGCGCCCTATGAATTGGTGCGAAAAATGCGAGCTTCATTTTACGTTCTCGGACCGTTAGCGGCTCGATTCAAGAAAGCTAAAGTAAGTCTGCCCGGCGGGTGCAATTTAGGTCCCCGCCCCGTCGATTTGCATCTCAAAGCGCTGGCGAAACTAGGCGCAAACATCGAGCTTGATTCAGGCTATGTCTATGTTGACGCCGGCAATCTTCAAGGCGCCAGAATCGACCTTGAAATACCAAGCGTTGGGGCGACAGGCAATATCCTCATGGCGGCGGTCGCCGCAGAGGGGAAAACGACGATCCACAACGCCGCCTGTGAACCGGAAATCCAGCAATTGGTTCATTTTCTCAACAAGATGGGAGCTAATATTAAAGGAGCGGGAACGCAGGCGCTTGAAATAACCGGTCCTTCGAAATTAAAGCCGGTTGCCTGGGAAGTGGATCCGGACCGGATTGAAGCGGCGACGCTTTTACTGGCGGGAGCTATAACCAAAGGAACTGTTACAGTCGATAAATGCCGCGCCGATCATCTCGGATTGTTTATAGAAAAGCTGCGCGAAGCGGGCGCCGAAATTACCGTAACGGATGATTCGATTAAACTCGATGCAAGCCAGGGCCGCTTAAGAGGCGTTGACATAAAGACAAATGTATATCCCGGTTTTCCGACGGATATTCAGCCAATGTGGACGGCTTTAATGACGATATGCGAGGGCGATTCGATCATTACGGACACGATATATCCTGAGAGATTCAACCATATCCCGGAATTGACGAGATTAGGCGCCAGAATCAGCAAAGATTTAAACACGGCTCACGTGAAAGGCGTGGAAAAGCTAAAAGGCGCGTCGGTCATGTGTTCCGACATCAGAGCCGCGGCTGCGGTAACGCTTGGAGCTTTAGCGGCGGAGGGAAACAGCCACGCGCTCAGGATATACCATCTTGACCGGGGCTATCAGAAATTTGAAGAAAAGATCGCTAAATTGGGCGGAAATATCCGCAGGGTCAGGGAATAACGCTGCCGGTAGTAAAACGCTT
>CAZWOY010000102.1:0-10866 GCA_964635255.1 uncultured bacterium | reverse complement strand
AGGACATTGCTTTAATATCCGCATTCCATCAGATTCCTGGAGATGGCAACTATTTAATGCACGCAGTAATATTACCGGGGCGAAAGAATGTTAGAATTATCATATTGAGCCAGCGTAGCCCGGGAGCGATGCATCCCGGGGAATTGTATCCAGATCATTAATTACACCCTACGATACTGTCTTTGTAAACCCGGAATGCAGTCGCTTCCGGGCTACGATATTACGATACTTGTTATTTTTTTTTTAAAATAAGTAGGCTTTTCGTACAGGCACTAAATAGCCATCGACAGCTTTTCCGATATTAACCGTTCCGATTCAAAAACGTCCTCAGGGAAAGGAATGCGATCCTTTTGCAGCGATTCTAGATAGCATAAAATCGCATCCAACGCCATTGCTCTGGCTTCTTCAACGGTATCGCCCCCTGTATGGCAACCCGGCTGCGCCGGAACATGGACAATAAACCCGCCCTCTTCAGCCGTTTCGTAAATGACCGTGTATTTTAAAATTTTTTCCGTCTGCCTTCTCTAAAGTTACCGAGTATCCTATTTAAAATAAGGTTTATAATTGGTTTTGTCAAGAATCGGTTTCTTTAAGGATGGCGCGTGACGGCGACCTCTATTCAGTTCTTAAACGCCCGAAAATAATTTTCCCAACGCTTTCTTAAACCTGCAATCGTATTTTATTTCGGTATTTGTGGTGAACGACTTCGCCCTTCCTGAGCTTTCGCCCTAATTTCTTTTCAGCCGCCCACCCGTGCACAGGTCTGTTTGTGTCTTTGAACCGAAGGTAGCCGCGGTTGTCTTTGTAAGTTTTGACCTGATAGTTTTGGGGTGGTTGCGGAATTTGAAATAGACTATGAGGACGATTGACGATTGTAGGCCGGGAGCGACGCATCCTGGGATTGTATCCAGATCATTAATTACACCGGAATGCAGTCGCTTCCGGGCTACGATACTATTTCATTCCAATTACTGTTTTGATTCTTCATTTCATACTTGGAATCGGTAGCAGGACTACCTCCAACGCTTTTCCCTGTATTAGCATTAACGCTGACAACTTGGGAATGTGTATCTTTAATGCTATCTGCTTCTGCTGCGTAGATATTTCCTGCCATCAAGATCATAAAAATTAAGATATTTCTAAAATTCATGACACTTTTTAATGTGATAATGATCCGAACAAAATGATTAATTTTCACTTCTCTTTACTCCTTTTTAAATTTGTTTATTCCCACGCCTGAGCGTGAGAACAATTCTAAAAGAACCCGCCCACCATTGAAATTACAGCTTGGGTGGTCAATTACGCCTTTTTCCCAATTGTAACGCCATTTTTCCTAAAAGTCAATAGCTAATGCATATAGGCGCGGTTGATGCATAGAGTAACAATTGTTGTTTATGTTCCGTATGCATTCCCACGCGGGAGCGTGGGAACGAGAAAAATTCTACCAGCAGGGCAGGCGTCCCCGCCTGCCTTCTCGATCTTGCTGGAGCGCACTGGCAGGCAGGGACGCCTGCCCTACCAGAGAAGTTTATTTTCTTGTTTCGCTGTGAAATCCGCTTTCTGAATAATTTCTGCGGAATGACTATCGAACCTTATTTCAACCCTATAATTTTGATCGATTTTTTTTCAACGCCGCTGTTCGCTCCGACGATATAAATTCCTGAAGCCCACTGGCTTGCGTTTATCGTCAGGCTGTGGCTCCCGGCGGATTTTCGCTCAAGACGCCGGCGATAGATCCGTTCGCCGTTCAGGTTCGCGATCGTGATATTCACGCCGGCTGTTCCGGTTAGGCGATAATTGATTTTTAGTTCCGCGTTAAATGGATTGGGAAAGGCTTCGACTAACAAAGGCGAATCCGGCGGTTGCGCAGGATTGTCCGCAACCGATACCGGCGGGCGGTTGTGGTATTGAAAACCCTCGCGAGGCAGTTCCAACGGCTCTAAATCAGGCAGATCATCGACCGGGATGCGCTGATATATCATCTGGCATTCTTCGATGACTCCCTCCTGAGGCGTCTCGATCGCTTCGGGAGCCAAAACGTAATATATGTGCAGGAAATCGTCCACTCTCTCGGCTAAACATGGATGACATTCATCGACGTATTCAGTCTCATCGTCGTTTTCAGCCGCCGTTCCGGTCAGCAATAGCGGCTGAGACCAGCGGATTCCATCGTCTTCCGATTTAGCGAGCATTAGCTCTCCGAAGCAATAATCGTTGGCGTTGCAATCTTCTTCGCTGATTTGCCGGAACAGGCAATAAAGCGTTCCATCCTCGCCCACGCCCAGCGAAGGTCTTGAAACGTTGCTGTGCAGGCTGCTTGGGTCGCCTTCATTGTCAAACCAGCCGTCGGCGACCAGCGTCAGGCTGTCGGTTTCCGAATCCCAATGCCAGATAAAGCTTTTAGTGGTCGTGATGCGTTCGACCGGCGGATCGTTTTGCAGCGCCGGATCCGCCCAGTAGCCCCGTGTGGAGAATACGACGTGCAGGACGTCTTCGATCCAGATCATGTCGAGATCGTTGTAGGGACGAAGCGTATCGCCATAAGCGAGCAATCCCTCGCGGTTGCCGTCGGGCGGAATAGTGCGAGTTGCGTTGAATGGTTCATCGACGTTCCATTCCTCGCCATCCTCGGAAATTACAAGGTACAGGTCGTTGTTCATCGTATAGGCTATCGTGTTCTCCCATCCTTCCGGAGCGGGGACTCCGAGCCGGTTGTGAATCCAGGCCAGAGCTACGCGGTTGGTTTCGCGAGAGGATTTAATATGATGACTCAAACCGGTGGCGCGATCGACCAGCGTTCCGCCGGTAACTTCCCAGTCATCAAACTGATCGCCGTGTTCGCCGTGCCAAAGAATAATCGGGAAGACAGCGTCGCCGCCCATGCTGTGAGTTCCCGAAACGACGTGGGCTCTTCCGCCGCGATCGATGGTTCCTTTGGCTAATAGCGGAATCTGCCGGTTCGGACTCTCGAAATTTATTGCATCGAACGCGCCGACGCCCCACGACCAGTCGTAGGACATCGCAATCTGTCCGAAAGTATGGTAGAAAACGTAAGGTATTATCGAGTTGTCGCGCAATCCCAGATCCAGCGATGCATATCCGGCTCGTTCGACGTGATCCACCGTTCCCTGAATTTCGTCGAGTTGTTCCTGAATGTCGCCGCCCTGTTCATGGAAGAAATTGTAATAGATATTGCGGTCGCTGATTTCAATATCGCTTGAATAGGTCCAAACGAAGTGAACGCCGCCGCGCTCGTCCCGGGCTATGGTTTTGCCGACGGTGGTATTTTGCTGATTAAACCACCAGGTAGTTCCCACCATATAGGCTTCCCCGATCTCTACGTCTTGAGCGATAGTTAGGACCGCGGTTGAGAATATTACCGTTAAAATACTTAACAATAATCTATTGTTCGCTTTCGACATTTCTCTAATTCCTCTGTGTTTGCTTGTTGTAGTAGGAACCTAAACGATAGTCTGCAGTAAAAGTAGTACGGGATTTTGCCTGTGTTGACCACGCTTAGGATAACCAGCCTGAACGTCGATCAGGTAACGCCTGTTTGGTCAATATAATGAGCTGAGCCGCCGTTCACAACATAACGGAGTCTGCGATTCCCGATAATTGAGATACACATTTTTTTTGACAATTTCGCTTTAGAAAAGGTCGCTTTAAGGATGTTCCAGAAAAAATACGTCCCGATTAAAGCCCTCGCCGGCTTGCTGATGTTTCTTATAATTTTTGGCTGTATAAGCGCCGCTTACGCTGCCGGACGCTCAGCGTTTCCGGTGGTTAAGACGCAGATGGATCCCCGCGCTTTAGCGCTCGGGGGCGCTCCGATTACTATCACGCAGTGGAGCGGAGGAGCTTCGCTGAATCCAGCCTCCGCGGCTGGAGCGCCGCGCAGCGCTTCGATTACATTTGCCAAACACACCCTCGATCTCTGGAGCGGGAGAATCGTCGGCAGCTATGAACTTCCATCAGGCGCAATAACCGGCGTTTTCTTTTCAACTTTCAACTTTGGCGAATTCGAAAATAGCGCCTTAGGCGCCGGGAAAACAGGCGAGACTTTTACGGCGGGCGAATACGTTCTCGGCGGCTATTACGCCGATAGTTACGGCGAGAATTTGACTTACGGCATATCAGGGAAAATTATAACGGGCATTATCGACCAGGAGAACGCCTTAGGCGCGGGCGTCGATCTCGGTTTTTGCTGGGATGCGAATTGGGAAATGATCCGGCTGGGAGCGGTCGCACGAAATCTGGGCAAGCAATTTAACGGCTACGGCTCCGATCCGGATCCGATGCCGGTGGAACTGCTGATCGGCGGTTCGAAGAAACTGTCTCATCTGCCATTGACGCTGCATGTCGTCGGGATATTGGCTCAGACCGGCGAAGAGGACTGGGACCTAGACTGGATTCCGGGAAAACCCGGCTTCGGCTTTGGCGCCGGCGGAGAATTCGAGATTTTGCCGGAAGGAAGGGAAGAGCCGCTGTATGTCCGCATAGGATACCGCAGCCGCGGCAGAAGCATGCAGGTCGGGCACAGATTGGATACGATCGCGGGATTTACATTCGGAATTGGGCTGCCGGTAAAAATGCTGAATATCGATTATACTTTCGCCCCGATGAGCGCGCTGGGGGATGTGCATCGGTTTGGGATTGCGACGGAATTTTAAGCAAGAATGAATAGGAACGCGGATGACACGGATGCAACGGATGAGCGCTGATTTTTTAGAGAGAAAGGAATAGGAACACGGATGACACGGATGCAGCGGATGAACACGGATTTTGTATTACGAGCGATTTGCTTTCCCGCCCACTGGGATCGCACCATTTTGAACAGCGCCTGTTTTAACCTGCTTTTATGAATCCCTCTGTGCCCTCTGTGCTCTCTGTGGTGAATTTTTCCCCAGCTATCCTCTCGAATTGCAACTATTTACCCCAAAAAGTTCAAACGATCTTTCAAGTTCTTTCGCTTCTCATTGACCTCGAGTTTGTTTGTGATTATATTTACTATATTAATGCTTTAAGTCCAGAAATTGTCCCCGCTTATGGCGAGCGGGGATAATTTTTAAGGTCAAGGCAGCTTCATTTGAGAAACAAAATACAAAACCAATTAGACCATTTTTAGGAGTAATTGACCATGTCCGAATTTGTCAATTCCATAATGGAAGAAGTTAAAGCCAAGAATCCAGCGGAACCTGAATTTCATCAGGCTGTCGAGGAAGTCGTCGAGTCGCTGGAATTGGTAGTCGAGCGTCATCCGGAGTACCGGCAGGCTAAGATTTTAGAGAGGATCATCGAGCCTGAACGCGTGATTTTGTTCCGTGCGCCGTGGATGGACGACCAAGGCGACGTCCATGTCAATCGCGGTTTCCGCGTTGAGATGAACAGCGCAATCGGTCCCTACAAGGGCGGTTTACGCTTCCACCCGTCGGTAAATCTCGGCATTCTTAAGTTCTTAGCTTTTGAGCAGGTATTTAAGAACAGCCTTACGACGCTCCCGATGGGCGGCGGCAAGGGCGGTTCCGATTTCGATCCGAAAGGCAAGAGCGATAACGAAGTAATGCGTTTCTGCCAGAGCTTCATGACCGAGCTGCAGCGCCATATCGGACCGAATACCGACGTCCCCGCCGGCGATATCGGCGTAGGCGGCCGCGAAATCGGCTTTCTTTACGGCATTTACAAGAAAATCCGCAACGAGTTCACCGGCGTCCTGACCGGCAAAGGCTTAAACTGGGGCGGTTCTTTGATCCGTCCGGAAGCGACCGGCTACGGCGCCGTTTATTTCGCCGCCGAAATGCTGTCCACCCGCGGCGAGTCTTTGGAAGGCAAGACCTGTCTCGTTTCCGGTTCCGGCAACGTGGCTCAGTTCACAACCGAGAAGGTTCTGGATCTCGGCGGCAAGGTTGTAACATTGTCCGACTCGGGCGGTTACATTTACGATGAAGAAGGCGTCGACCGCGAGAAACTCGCCTGGGTGATGGACCTTAAGAACGTCCGCCGCGGCAGAATTTACGAATATGCCGATAAATTCAAGAGTGCGGTTTACAGCAAGATCGATCCTGGCGAGGGTTTCAATCCGCTCTGGAATCATAAAGCAGACTGCGCCTTCCCAAGCGCAACTCAGAACGAGATCAACGCTAAAGACGCGCAGAACCTTCTTGACAATGGCGTTTACGTCGTGTCTGAAGGCGCCAACATGCCGACGGTTCCCGAGGGCGTGAACTTGTTTGTCGATAAAGGCATTCTCTACGGTCCCGGTAAAGCCGCTAATGCAGGCGGCGTCGCCGTCTCCGGTCTGGAAATGTCGCAGAACAGCCTGCGGCTGTCCTGGAGTCGCGAAGAAGTTGATAATCGCCTCCAAGGCATTATGAAAGCCATTCATAGCGCCTGCGTCGATGCTTCTGAGCAGTTTGACTGCCAAGGCAACTACGTAAACGGCGCCAACATTGCAGGCTTTATTAAAGTCGCGAACGCAATGATGGACCTTGGAATTATCTAATTCCGTTTAAGACCGATTTAAAACGCGGGATGGAAATTTCCATTCCGCGTTTTTTGTTTTAACGATTGATTTTTCATATTATATAATGTTGCCCGGTGGATCAAGAAAAGAGAGAATCGTAGAACGGAATTTATGCATTCCAACGAAGGAGCGTGGGAACAAGTGACATTAATTTCCGTTTGCCTTGATTGGCAAAATCTTTTAATCAAAATCTCATGAATTCGAACAAAAAAGAAACAGAGTTGTCGCTGCCCGATTTTAAGCTTGAAGCGCGGGAGGAATTTCAGAATCTGATGCAGCAGCGCGTTCAGGAGATCCTCTTGGTTTCAAGCCAATATGACTCATTCATTTTAGCGAGGGACGGTCAGCTCAGCGAGTTGCTGCTCAGCGAATACGTAGGGCTGAATCTCTATCATTCGCCCTCGATAACGCACGTAAACAGCGGTAAGGAAGCCATTGCGGCGCTTAAAGGAAATCACAGGTTCGATCTAATTATTACCACTATGCGCATCGGAGACATGCCTGTACTCAGGTTCGCAAAAAACCTGCGGAAAATGAAGATAAAAATGCCTCTGGTCTTACTGACCTATGAAACGCGCGAATTGTACGAAATGCAGGAAAGCGAGGAAGCGAAAATATTCGACAAAATTTTTCTATGGCAAGGCGATTTTCGCATCGTTCTGGGCATCGTAAAATATATCGAAGACAGAATGAACGTCGATCACGACGCCCGGGAGTTTGGCGTTCAAGTGATAATTATTGTCGAAGACAACGTGCGGTTCTATTCCGCTTACATCCCGATAGTCTATGCTGAAATTATGCGTCATTCTCAAAATCTTATATCGGAAGGGATAAATTTAGCGCATAAGATATTGCGCATGCGCGCGCGTCCGAAAATTATACTCTGCGAAAATTTCGAAGAGGCTTGGGAATACTATGAACACTATAAGCGGTTTGTATTAGGAGTAATTACCGATATTGAATTCCCGATGAAGGGCAGGAAGAATCCGGAAGCCGGTAAGATTTTATCCAAAAAAATTCGCGAGAGCAATCCTGATATTCCGATCGTGCTTCAATCATTTCAGCCGGAAATTGCGGACATCGCTGAGGAATTGAGCGTAGGATTTGCTCGCAAAGACTCGCCGACGCTGTTGAACGACCTGCGCCATTTTATGATCGATCACCTCGGATTTGGAGATTTTGTTTTCAGAATGCCTGACGGCAAGGAAGTTGGCCGGGCGCGAAACATTAAGGAACTCGAAAAGCTGATATCGAAAGTTCCGGCGGAGAGCCTTATCCATCATGGCGAACGCAATCATTTTTCCGCCTGGTTGAAGGCGCGCACCGAATTTACATTAGCCGCCCGGCTTAGACCGAGAAAAGTCAGCGAGTGGACGAATGTGGACGATATGCGCGATTATATAATAAAACGAATCAGAGAAACGCGCCGGGAGCGGAATCGGAAAACTATCGCAGAATTCAGCAAAGAAACGTTCGACAGCCTGACCAGTTTCGCTAATATCGGCAACGGCTCTTTGGGGGGCAAGGCGCGGGGGCTGGCGTTTATCAGTCATGTTATAAATTACTATCGTGCCAGCGACAGATTTGACGGAATCACGATTTCAATTCCGCCAACTGTAGTGCTGTGCACAGACGTCTTCGACCGCTTCATGGAAATAAACAACCTGCTCGATTTTGCGATGCAGGAAGACGACGATAATAAAATCCTGCATGAATTTCTGCGCGCCGAATTCCCGATGGAATATATTCCCTATCTGAGAAATCTGATCGAGCTAATGACCTATCCGCTCGCGATAAGGTCTTCCAGTCTGCTTGAAGACTCGCAGTATCAGCCGTTTGCCGGCGTTTACTGCACGTTCATGCGTCCGAATAATAATCCTGATCCGCTGATTAGGCTTGAAGAATTGATTATTTCGATTAAACACATTTACGCATCGGTCTATTTCACGCAGGCGAAGCATTATATGGATGCGACGCCGTACCGTCTTGAAGAAGAAAAGATGGCGGTTATTATTCAGAAACTTATTGGCGCCGATCATAACGGAAGGTTCTATCCTGAGATTTCCGGCGTCGCCAAATCGCATAATTTCTATCCCAAACCTCCGATGAAAGCTGATGATGGAATTGTCGCAGCGGCTTTAGGATTGGGTCAGTATGTTGTGGAAGGGGGCGAGACCATTCGGTTTTGTCCCAAATATCCTCAGCACAATCAGCAGTTTTCAAACATAAGCGACTTTCGCGACCACACGCAAAAGGAATTTTACGCGCTCGATTTGAAAACCGCAGATACCGGCGATCCCTGCAGCGACGTCGATTTGACTAAATATCCCTTAGCCGCTGCAGAAGAGGATAAAACGCTGTATCATGTCGGTTCAATTTATTCGCCGGAAAATGACGCAATTTATGACGGGTTGTCCAGAGACGGAATCCGGTTGGCGACCTTTGCGCCCATCCTGAAATACAACACTTTTCCGTTGGCTGAAGTGATAAACCATGTCCTTGAATTAGGCAAAAAGGGCATGGGGGGATCGGTTGAGATCGAATTTGCGGCTAATCTTTCGGTTAAACGAAAGGAGCCGAAGGAGTTTGCAATCCTGCAAATGAGACCTTTGGTGCTAAGCCGGGAGATGGAATCGCTGGAAATTGGCAGCGTTAAAAACGAAGATATTATCTGCTACACCGAAGAAGTTTTAGGCGTTGGAGTCATTGAGGATTTGAAAGATATTATCGTCGTTGATTTTGAAAAGTTCGAGCGATCGAAGAGCCGCGAAGCCGCTAAAGAGATCGAGATGTTTAACTCGCTGCTCCAGTACGAGGAGCGGTCGTATATTTTAATCGGCGTTGGCAGGTGGGGTTCGGCTGACCCATGGCTGGGAATTCCGGTGAGCTGGGAGCAGATTTCGGACGCCAAAGTCATCGTCGAAACGAGTTTTCAAGATATAAAAGTCACGCCTTCGCAGGGGGCGCACTTTTTTCACAACTTAACGTCGTTTCAGGTAGGATATTTTACCGTCAATATCGAAAATGGACCCGCTATGATCGATTGGCTCTGGCTGGCTTCACAGAAAGAATTTAAGCGGGGGACGTATGTGCGGCACCTCCGCTTTAAACGGGCGTGCAAGGTAAAAATGAACGGGTATAAAAACAAAGGCGTGATCTACAAGCCGGGGAAGAAGTAAACTCAATGACGAGCAGTACGCCGGGTTTTCAGAATTGAACTATATTTTCAGGCCTCCGAATAAACCCTCAAAGTACACTTCGATAAACAGCCGTCTGGATCATATTTCGGTATCGAGACGGTATATCGCCTACACGGCTTTAGTCGGGGCGATTTTTTCGCTTTCGCAGTTAGCGGCGGTCATCGCGCGCAAGTCGCTGATGGCGAGTGAATTCGAGGTGGCGCTGGTCACGATGGTCAGACCTGTGGCGTCGCTGTCCGCGCTGTGGTGGGCGCGTCTGATCGAAGGGCGCGACCAGCGAAGGTTAGTATTTTTTGCCGGCTCTTTTGGCATGCTGGCGTTATTTTCCGGCATTATGCTTTTTCGTATTGAACATCTTATTCTTATAAATCTGCTGCTTTTTCTTACAGTAGCGCTTCTTCGACCCTCCGAGAACCGGATTTTACAGCAGCATGTCCCGATGAGCGTGACCGGAAAAGTGTTCGGAACGGGCTGGAGCATTCGCATGGGGGTGGTGGCGCTAACGGCGGCGTTAGCCGGATTTTGGATGGAATACAAACCGGGCGGCTATCGGGACGTCTATCCGCTGGTTGCGATAGTCGGTTTTATCGCCCTGGGCGTTATCTCGTCGGTGCGCACCGGCGGCGATAAAGTCAACGAACCGCTGCCGTTGAACAAGCAGTTTATACTAAAGCCGATCAGGGATATGATTGCGCTGCTTAAACGCCGGAAGGATTTTCTGCGGTACGAAATTGCTTTTTCGTTTTACGGTTCTTCGTTTATGATGACTTTGCCGATCGTCCCGGTCTATCTGGTCGATGATCTGGGCTTGGGCTACGATACGATCGGACTGGCTCAGGGAACGGTCGCGAACATAGCCATGATCCTGTCTTTTCAGGTTTTGGGCAAGGTATTCGACCGCAGCACGCCGCATCGAATGGCGGCGAGGGTTTTCATTATGATGACGCTGTACCCGTTGCTGCTGATTTCGCTTAGTTTTATAAGTCCGGAAATCAGGCATTGGGCGATTTTCTTCACTTTCGCCTACTGGGGCGTTTCGATGAGCGGCGTAATGGTTTTGTGGCAGCTTTCGTCGATGCGATTTTCCCGCGACGAGGACGCCGGAGTCTATCAATCCGTCCACGTAGCCGCCGTAGGAATGCG
>CAZWOY010000101.1:0-10877 GCA_964635255.1 uncultured bacterium | reverse complement strand
GCAACTTTTCTGTTGTTATCTTTTGTTGCTAACTTGTAGTCCCATTGGGAACAAATATCCAAAGCTTTCGGGCATCTTGGATGGAAATGACAACCTGATGGCGGATTTGCCGGGCTGGGAACGTCGCCCGGAAGCAGCTCAACGTCGGATCTCGCTGCCGGATCGGGCAGCGGCACAGATTCGAGAAGCGCTTGCGTGTAGGGATGCATTGGATTTTGAGTTATATCCTTCGATTCTCCAATCTCAACAACCCGCCCCAGGTACATTACGGCAATTTGATCTGAAATATGTTCGACAACGGAAAGATCATGCGCAATAAATAAATACGCAATATTAAAATCCTTCTGCAGGTCCATCAAAAGATTTAGTATTTGCGCCTGAATTGAAACATCCAAAGCTGAAACCGGTTCATCAAGCACGATAAAATCGGGATCGACCGAAAGCGCTCGCGCAATGCCGATGCGCTGACGCTGCCCCCCGGAAAACTCATGTGGATATCTTCCTGCATAATCAGGAGATAATCCAACATTTTCAAGTATTTCTGCAACTTTGTCTTTTATTTCTTTTTTGGCTGCCAATTTGTGAAATTTCAATATTTCACTTATCATACCGCCGACTGTAATTCTGGGATTTAAAGAACTGTAAGGATCTTGAAAAACAATTTGCATATTCCGGCGCAATTCACGCATTTCACTGCTATTAAGATTAAATACATCCAAACCGTTGAAATTTACGCTGCCTTCAGTCGGTTCAAGCAACCGCAGCACAGTTCTGCCGGCAGTTGTTTTTCCACAACCGGATTCACCAACTAATCCAAGTGTTTTGCCATACTTAACTGAAAATGAGACATTATCGACTGCTTTAACATTTCCTACGGTTTGACTGAAGAGACCTTTTTTAATCGGGAAATATTTTTTTAATCCTTTGACTGCAAGGAGGCTTTTTTCTAACATTTTGACACTGAATTCAAGTTTTAGGTTCTTTGTTTAACAAGATAAAGACGATTTACTGCAAGTAAAACGCTTATCCTTATTTACGCCAGAAATGACGATTAAAAAGGATTAAAACGGTAAAAATTTCCAACCGGCCCAACATCATAAGCAGAATGAGCAACCATTTGCCAATTAACGGTATGTGACTGTAATTATCGATTGCTCCAACCGAGCCTAAACCGGGTCCGATGTTTGATAAGCAGGCGATCGATGCGCCGAAAGACGTCACGATATCTATTCCCAATGAACTCATAACAGCTGTTGAAATTAATAAAATTAATCCAAAAGTCAAAAGAAACGCTAACACATTCCTGATGATGCTTTCATCGACCAACACTCTTCCTATTTTAATAGGCAATACAGCATGAGGGTGCACTAATCGCTTAAGTTCGTTTAAGATTTGATGGATCATAATCTGAATCCGAACAACTTTAACGCCGCCGCCGGTCGAACCAGCCATTCCGCCTGTAAACATCATCGCAACCATGAGAATTTGCGCAAAACCTCCCCATTTCTCCCAGTCCGAGGCTCCATAACCGGTTGTTGTAATAATCGACGTCACGTGAAACAATGATTGCCTGAATGTCGCTTCTAATCCATTATATTCAGATCTGATATAATTATTCATAAATATCAAAACCGTAAAAACTGAAATCAATATTAAATAAAACCTGAATTCCCTGCTCTGCCAGTAATTCCCAAATTTACCGCGCAGGAAACGATAGTGCAATGAAAAATTTACTCCGGCAATAAACATAAATATAATAACAACATAATGCACAAACTGGCTATCGTAAAATCCGATGCTTTCACTGTGAGTTGAAAAACCGCCTGTCGCCATAGTTCCAAAAGTATGGCATGCAGCGTCGAAGGCGTTTAATCCGCCAAGGAGTAAAAGAATGAATTCCAACAGGCTTATTAAAACATAAACGAACCATAATATTTCAGCGGTGGTTCTAACCCTGGGGGTAATTTTATCCTTCACCGGTCCCGGAAATTCAGCGCGATATAATTGCATGCCCCCTACTCCCAGTAAAGGCATAATCGCAATCGAGAGAAGAATAATTCCCATCCCGCCGATCCAATGGGTAAGGCTTCTCCAAAATAGAACGCCATGCGGCAAGCGCTCAATTTTGATATCTGCACTTAAAATAGTGGCGCCCGTGGTTGTAAAACCGGACATTGATTCGAAAATACAATCGGTGAGGGCAGGTATGGAACCGGAAAAATAGTATGGCAGAGCACCGGCTAAAGCCATCGCTATCCAGCCGATAGCCACAACGGCAAATCCGCTCTTGATATTTATTTCTTTTTCCTTCCGGCCCTGATAATAGAGAATAATTCCAACCGAAGCAGCGCAAAGAATGGAGTAGAGCAGCGCTTTAGAATCGCCGTCATTATAAAAAAAACTGATGATAAATGGGATGCACATCATAGCTGCAATAAACATCAGCAAAACGCCGGTCATGGAAAGGACTTTGCGGATTTGAATCATAACATAAAGTATTAGAAGTTAAATAAAATGACAGATTACATTGTTATGATGAAAACGGTCGATAGATAAATATTTCCGGATCCCTCCAATCCGGAATTTAAAAAGAAAAATATTCGTTAACAACTTCATTCTTTCTACCCAGTGAAAAGCCTTTCCAGTTTCGCAATCACTTCGGGAAAGCAGAATACCATTACTTTATTTCCTGCGAAAATTTTAGTGTCGCCTTCGGCTACCTTAACGTCGCCAAATTGATCCACAGCGCCGACAATCGCGCCTTTGGGAAACTTTATTTCGCTGATTTTCCTGCCTGCCGCATCCGAACCTTCATAAACCAGAAACTCAACTATTTCAGCGTCGATTCCTCTTAATGTCGAAATCGCCAATATCTTCGGACCGATTAAATGACGAAGGATAGCGTCGGAAGTGAGCATTAGTTCATTAACCGCAGTGTCAAGACCGATGACTCTCGCTATCGGCAAATATTCCGGCTTGCTGTTTAAAGTAATCGTACGCTTAACTTTTAAGTGTTTTGCGAAAAGGCTTGTCACAATATTATTTTCATCATCATCCGTCAAAGCTGCGAAAACGCCCATATCTTCCACGCCTTCCATAACCATCAGATCGATGTCATTATCTTGATTGCTGCGTACGACTATAGTATTGTCCAAACTTTCCGCCGCCATCCGCGACCTGTCCGCATCGCTTTCTATCAACTTGACTTTATAATTCTTCGACGATTCGAGCCTCTCCGCCACTAACCTGCCTACCATGCCTCCGCCCAGAATCATTACATCGACGGATTTCTTCTTTTTGGGTTTGCCCATAAACTCAAATATCTTTTCCAGATTCTTCTCATGCGTGATTATATAAATTACATCTTCTTTCTGAATTATATCATTGCCTGAGGGTAAAAGGGTTTTACCTGCTCTCGATATTGCAACCACTCGAACCGAAACGTTCTTTAGTTGAGGCGTTAAACTGCGGAGCGGAATCCCGGTAACTTTTTCATGACTTTCCTCAATTTTTAATCCGGCAAGCATCATTTTTCCCCCGCCGCATTCAACGATCTCTACGGTATCTCTGTATCTAATAAGTTTTTCAACTTCTTTTGCCGCTTCCAATTCCGGATGAATTACCTGATCTATGCCTAAATCTGATAGTTTTACCGGCAGATCGGGACTTGAATATTCCTGGTTGCGGACGCGGGCGATTTTTGTTTTTGCGCCCAGACGATGTGAAAGCATACAGGAGAGAATATTTATTTCATCGATCGAAGTCACGGCGATTAAAAGATCTGCGCTATTAACGCCGGCTCTCATCAGCGTATTCAGCGAAGTGCCGTTTCCGTAAATCGCCAACACATCGAGATTACTCGATGCGCGATCGATCAATTCCTGATTGCTGTCGATAACGGCGACGTCATGTTCCTGCCAGGATAAAGTTTTAGCGAGGTGCATTCCCACGACGCCGGCGCCGACAATAACAATTTTCACTATGTAACCGTCTCTTTGCCGGCGGTAATAACTGTGACGCCGTTTAAGTATGGTCTCAACACCGATGGCGCCGCGATAGAGCCTTCATCAGTTTGATAGTTTTCAATTAACGCCACAAGCAGCCTTGAAGTGGCGAGAGCGGATCCATTAAGAATATGTGGAAAACGCAATTTGCCTCCTCCCTCCGGTCGGAAACGGATATTGGCTCGCCGCGACTGAAAATCGCGACAATTGCTGATGGATGAAACTTCAAGCCATTTGCCCCCATCCGCAGGCGCCCAGACCTCCAGATCGATGCAGGACGCCGCATTAAAACCCATTTCACCGCAGCATAGCCTGACAACTCGGTAATGCAATTCGAGCTTCCTTAGAACTGCTTCAGCGTGTTCTATCATTTCTTCCCAAATTTGATTGGATGCTTCAGGTTTTACGAACTGAACGATCTCAACTTTATTGAACTGGTGCGTCCTAAGGAAACCTCGCGTTCCCGCTCCATAAGCGCCGGCTTCCCGGCGAAAACATGGCGAATAAGCCGTATATTTTAAGGGAAGTTCACTCTCGGTTAATATTTCATCCCGATGTAAATTAATCAATGTAACTTCTGAAGTGGGAATTAGGAACAGGTCTTCTTTCTCAATCCTGTACATATCCTCTTCAAGCTTCGGTATTTGCCCCGATCCGGTCATGCTGTCGCGATTGGCTATAAAAGGCGTCATCATCTCCCGATAGCCGTATTCGTTAGCTTGAAGATCGAGCATAAAATTAAGCAGCGCCCGTTCTAACTTCATACCCATTCCCGACCAAACGGGAAAACCGGAGCCAGCTATTTTACTCCCGCGTTTGAAATCGAGAATGCCAAGCCGTTCCGCAATTTCAAGATGATCTTTCGTTTCAAAATCGAAAACCGGCGCCTCGCCCCAAAATCTCTCAACTTTATTTTCGCTTTCCGTCAATCCTTCTGGAGTCGATTCATCCGGTATATTCGGATATTGAAGCAGCCATCGATTGATTTCGCCGTCCAGTTCCCGCTCGCGCTCCTCGCCTGATTTTATTTCAGCTCCCAGATCCCGCATTTCCTTTTCAAGACCGGAAGTATCCTCGCCGCCTTTTTTCTTTTTCCCAATGTCTTTTGAAACCGAATTCCGGCGTTTTCGCATATTGTCCAAATCGGTGGTTAAGCTGCGTTTCCGCCGGTCAAGTTCCGTTAATGCATCGATATCTATATCGATTCCGCGGCGCTTCATCGCCCGCAGAAAGTCTTCCGTGTTGTTCCTGATTTCTTTTATGTCATGCATTCCTATTGACCTTCGCCTCGTAGTACCTTTAAAAATGTAAGTAAAATAATTTTAATATCAAGCGCTATGGAAATATGATCGATATAAAAAAGATCATATCTCGTCTTCTCTTTTACGTCTTCGAATGTCTCGTCATACTTATGCCTTACTTGAGCCCATCCTGTTATTCCAGGCCTGATTCTCAACCTGCGTTCGTATAATGGTATTTTATTCTTGAAATCATCGACGAATTTTTTTCTTTCCGGTCGTGGGCCAACCAACGACATATCGCCTTTCAATACGTTCCAGAATTGCGGTATTTCATCGATATGGCTCTTACGCAAGAATCTTCCCATTTTTGTTATTCGCGGGTCGTTCTTTGCCGCCCATACTGCGCCGGTCAGTTTTTCGGCGTCGGAAACCATCGATCTGAATTTAGCCATGTAAAATTCTTTTCCGCCCTTTCCTACTCGTTTTTGTCTGTAAAAAACCGGTCCTTTAGAATCGATTTTGATCAACAGCGCAATAAGGGGCGTGATTAAAACCAGAACTAAAACCCAGAACAAACCAGCCAGTATATCTATAATACGCTTAATTATCTGTACATGCAGCGGAACGAGCTGCTGAGATATCTCAACAATCGGCAGCCCATAGATTGCGACAGTTCTTACTAAGCCTACGACCATTTGATAATAGTCTGCAATCATCATGTATCTTACTTTGAATGCAGAACATTTATCGAATACCTTTAAAACGGTCTCTTTAGCCTGCTTCTCGGGCGCAATTAAAAGCCACTCGATTTTTCGCTCGCGCAATATATCCGGTAGGTTGTCTAAGCCGCCCAACAGCAGTTTTTCTTCGAGATCACTTTTCCTTTTTTTCTCATAATCGATAAAGCCAATCGGCTTAAATCCCCAGACCGGTTCGTAGAATAATTGTCTGTATAATTTTTTTCCCGTGTTATTATATCCAATTATGATCGCGTTCCAGAGACATTTTCCTTTCATGCGCAGCTTTCGCTCAAAGGACCGAATAAAGATCCTGCCGATTGACGTGAACACAAAAACCAAGATTCCATAATTCACAAGAAAAATTCTTGAAGCAGAAACCGGATTGTTTGGATCGGCGGTAACGATAAAAATAACGACAATACCTGTCAGAGAAACTTTAAAGCATCTCGCCATTTCGTCGAATCTCGATAACAATACCGGAGTTTTATACATTCCTCTAAATAGAAATATCAACCACCAAAATGGAATTAGAAACTTGAAAGGTTCAAACAGATAAATAGGCAGGGATACTTCAAAAATGCCACTCTCGACCCTCAGATAGTGAGTAATTATCCAGGCGAGTGAAGTTCCTATCAAATCGGACAGCAAAAGTGCGACTATTATAAATATTCGTATCATAATTTATTAATAATTAATGGCTTTCTTGATTTTTTCAAAAACATGTTCAACATTTAGCTCTTCCATACATCTGTATTTATCAAAAATACACCCTTTAAACTTGCCGAAATAACATGGAATGCACGGAAGATCAAGCTCTGCCGCATAGTTATTCTTGCCGGGAGGCAGATTAAGATTGGCGCCTCCGGTTGGACCGAAAACACCCACGACCGGCGTTCCGGTGGCGGCAGCGATATGCAAGGGACCGCTATCGTTAGCAACAACGGCTTTAGCCTGTTTGAGAATCGCGCCCGTGATCCTGAGGCTATATTTGCCCGTAAGGTTCACTGGTTTTATTTTTGAATGACGTTCGACTTTTTCGCATATCTCATTATCGGTTTTCCCACCGGATAAAACAACCTTACAATTCAATCGCGCGCCAATTTCGTCGCATAAACCGGTGAATTTATCAGTATTCCAACGCTTAACCGCTGCGATATCTGACGGATTTACTCCGCCCCCCGGCAAAACAACCATAAATTCTTGCTCGCACAATCCATTATGTTTTATGATATCGGCGGCGATACTTTCCTCATCATCCGTACAAAACCAACTATACCGCAGGTTTTCGAGCCTGGGATGCTTCACAGGTTTACCGCCCAATTGAAGTGTGAACCTGTCAGCCAGATCATACGCAATTAAGGCGGCATGTTTGCTTTCATTCATGAAAACGCTTCTGTCACTGGAATTAATCCAGTTCGACGAAAAAAAATACCGTTTTTCTACGCCGCAGATTTTGATAAATTTATCGATCATTCGATTTGCGTGAAATAAAACTGCCGCATCAAAGTTTTCGGACCTTATCGAATTGATAAGTTTAATAGTTGGCGGCAACGTTTTTAAACCCGGTTGAAAGAAAATAGAATTATCGACTTCAATCGTTCGATCGATATCCGGATTATTATAGATCGCAGGGGCGGTCCATTTTGTGGTTAAGACAGTCAGACGCGCATCCGGCAGTCCGGTGCGTATTCTTTGAAGCGCCGGCGTTGCTATTACCAGATCGCCGATAGCGTGCAGTTTAACGATTAACAGTTTCATTTGGTTTGCGTCGATTGGAATTGGTTATTTACCGCCAATTAATCCGGCTTAATCTTTTCATCGAAATAACCAATGAATAAAAGAGATTTGATAGAATAAATATACCCCTTGATTTTTAACGGATCCGGTTTTCTGTGAGTAAGCCGGTAAATGAAATATCTTAACAAAATCATTTTCAACCAACCGAACCTCGAAATATGCGCTTTTATTTTTCCAAAGTGTTTTTCAATAAACAGAAACTTACTCCAATTGGCTGCGGCAACAGCCAGCGGAAACACGTTTTTAACAGCGTCTCCTCCCTCATGCATTACTTTAGCTTCAGGATTATAAATAACCTTATATCCTTCTGATATTATCCTGTAACACAGGTCTTCTTCTTCGCTGAACAGAAAAAATCTTTCATCGAACCCGCCAGTCTGATTTATAACTTCGATCGGAATCATCATGGCGGCGCCGAGTATGCGATCGACTTCGATCGGTCTATCTACTTGCCTGGCTCCTACCGTCCATTTGCCGTCGATTCGATTAACAGGAATGATTTTACTAAGTCCAACTGCATGGTACATCGACATGAACAACTTGTTAAATGCATAATAAGAAACGGTTTGTTCATACTTCTGATTTAAAATGCCTGGACCGACACAACCGACATTTGGGTTTGATTTTAGAAATTGGCTCAGTATTTCAATAGCGGAATCGATAACAACCGTATCAGGATTCAAAATAAATACCCAATCGCCTTCCGCTTGTTTGACGCCCAAGTTGTTTCCGGCTCCAAATCCGCGATTTTTTTTGCTCGCAATTAGTTTAACCCATGGATAATGTTCTTTGATAAATTCCTGCGATCCATCGTTAGAGCAGTTATCCACGACGATAGTTTTATATAATTTTTCCCGTGAATTGCGAGCGATCGAATCCAGGCAATCTTTTACAATCGCTCGCGAATTAAAAGTTACAATTATGATAGTGCCTGCATAACTCATTGTATTTATAATAGAATAATGCTTTGAAAACTATTCAATTAATAAATGTAAATTCTTTGATATCGCTTTTTCTGAATTTTAACAGATCGCGAATCTTAAACTTGCGCCAACCCTTGAATATCAATATGCATGTCGCAGCCAGCAAAATATGAACTATAGACATAGAAAGCGCAGCTCCGATTATGCCCATACCATCCATTAAAAACTTCCCTGCGAAAACTAACAAAACAATAGCTGGGAAAAACAGTAAAAAGATTAACAGGATTTTATCCCTTCGGTAAAACTCAGAAATAATCAATCGCTCTATCGTCAATGCAATCATACCGGGAATTAGAATCAAGAATGAAATGTAGATATCGAGAAAATGGTCTATGTTCAGGCTGTACAACAATATTAAGATTGCGACAATCGTAAATAAGGAAGCGATAATAGCGCTAAACAAGCCAAAACGAAGACGCCCGGGCTCTAAGCTTTTAAGAACGTCTCGAATATTTCCGGGCGGTTGAGACGTATTCATAAAACTCAGAGAAAAACGCCATATTAATCCGCTTAACATAGCAGCAAATAAATATATTCCAACGGACTTAATATTTAAAAAGATAAACACTAATAGCAGATCGCCGAAAATTAAAAGTAAATCAAACAGGCTTAACGCCAAATAATGCACGCTATTAATTGCAGACTTGTAAAACACCGATACATTCAATTCGATCGTTTTTCCGACATAAAACCATGAAATAATCAGAATTATTACCGAAGCAGCTGCCGTTGCAATTACCCATATTGAAAGTGCAGTGAATTCGGACAGTAAGTTTTTGGTTGCGAACAATAAGACCAACACTAATATTATCAGAACCTTAATGATATCTATAGCATGTTTAAACTGCTTTTTATTCAATCCATCTAAAATACTGCCGCATAATTCGGAAAGCGTCAGAGGCGTTACAGCAATTGCAATCATTCCCAAATAATTGGTATTAAAAGCGATTTCAAAATCAAATGGCATATATAGAATGCCAAAAAACAACGCTATCGAGATAATACCGCCCCATACAAAGCTGATGAACAATGAATTGCCAAAAAGGCTGTTAACTGAGACGCCGGCTTCGTGATCCATTAAAAATTTTCTATTCGCAAGTACTAAGCCGCCAGCGGCAATCTGTGCGAAAATAGTGGTAATTATAATGGATATTGATAACAACCCCAAACCTGATGCGCCAGTCTCAAGCAACACAATAATAAAGAGCGCCGTCCAGATAATATAGGCGAAAAATCTATCCTGCATCAATCGCTTTTCTTTTATTATTCTTTAAACTGTTTACAATATCGAAATAAATTCCTTCAAGCCTGTCGATATGCATTTCTCGGTTGTACAGACTTTTCGACATTTCAACTGCATTATGGCATAAACGTTGAAATAAAACATCGTCGTTTATTAATCGAAGCATCGTTTTCCGATATGCTTCCCGATTTTTCGATTCTGCAATTATCCCTGTAACTTCCGGTATTACTATTTCGTTTGCGCTTATTGATCCATCGATAACGACCGCCATGCCTGCGGACATCGCCTCAAGTAGATCGATATCAAACTGCCGGCTTTGCTGTAAATAAAAAAATGCATGACTCTTCCTGAAAATCGCATTTTTTTCTGCTTGAGTTACAGATTCGATAAAATGCACCTTACTATAGATCCCGAATCTTTTAATAGCGTTCTTTAGATTTCTTAAATATCGTTCATTCTCTATGCCGATTATGTCTAAATAAATATTTGCATATTCTAAAGACACTTCGATAAAAGCTTTTAAGAACGACTCTATCTCGGGTTCGTTGACGTCGTATGGATCAAAATATGTACAGATCCGGAATTCGTTGGTTACTTTTTTTATTTCTCTATTTTCACTGTTCTTAAACTCAGGAATGCCAAATGGCAACACTTCGATCTTGTGGGCTTTTTTTGCCAGATTTTCCGCGATTTTCTGTTCAAGATCCCTGTTTCCAACAGTTATAATTTTCGAACGGGACAATAACGACTTATTAATTTTGTCAAAATCGATGCTGTTAATGTAATTTGCTTGAAGATTATTTTCTATAAAACTCCAGATAGAAACTACAATTCCTTTGTTTTGTGGCAGGAAATTGACCAGATCAAAT